>JBEKRJ010000219.1:0-7301 GCA_049518835.1 Solirubrobacteraceae bacterium | reverse complement strand
CTCAAGGCCGGCGGCGCCGAGAAAGCTCGCCGACCACATCATGCCCGTCGGCTCTGGGCCAGGTGAGCAGTCATGAGTGGTGACGCTCTCGTGAGCGGCGACCCGCGCGTGGCGCTCGAGCAGGTGCAGCTCGCTGATCAGCGCTGGGGCGACGCGCTCGAGGCGAGCGTCGAGGCGCCGCCCGACGAGGGGTTCGCTCGGCGAGTGCGTGCGATCGCCAACGCGGCCGAGCAGGAGGCCGCCGCGCTGCGGCACGCGGATATGCTCGGGCTCGCGCATCGTCCACATCCTGGTGCCCGGAACATGCAGCTTTCCCACGAGTTGCGCCCCGGCGCACCATCGCGTCGCGGCCCCGTCGAACCGTGGGAGCGCTTCGACGCCGCCGTCGCCGACCTCGGCGAGGGGCTCGAAGGGGTCGCATTGAGCGCGATCGCGCGCGCGTTCGGCGAGCTGTCCGACGTCGCACGCGAGCTCGCCGCCGAGATCGAGCGTCTGGACTCGCGAGCAGCTGCCCGCCGCCGCGCCGGCTGATCGGCTCGGACTCACCGCTCCGACCCGCGGAGGTTCCTGGCGCGCGCCAACGTATGGCCCGCTTGAGCCAGCAGACCCGGAGATCCTCGGCCTACTCATGAGAGCCGGCTGAGGGGGCTTGGTGGATCTGGGGCCAGCTCGGCGCAGTCGGGATCGCGCCCTTCAGCCAGTTCGGCTTGGCCAGCTCATCGAAGCGCGCGAGATCGACGGCGCTCAGCCCGTGCTGCGGGCCGAAATGCAGGAGCCACTCCACCACGGAGTCGCCCCCGACCAGCCAGGCGCCGACCCAGTCGCCGCGTTCGTCGGCCCGATGCCAGATCCGGGGCTCCGTCGAGGTGAACGGGTGGCAGATCGCCCGCTGAACCGGACCGCCGTAGCCGGGCAGTAGGACCTGGATCTTGCTGGCGAGCCTGCTGACTGCGATCACGTCGTCCCAGTGCCCGGGTGCGTAGGTAGCGCTAACGACGAATATGCCCGTTTCCCCAAGGATTACAAACGTGTTCCGCCGCTCGCCGGTGAGCGGGTAGGGCTCGATCCGCCACCGAGCGGTGGGCAATTGCGCGAGCCTGACCCTCAGCTCGTATGCCGCGAGCTCGAGCCGGCGTTGGAAGTCGACGAACCGACACAGCGGCTTGAGCGCGTCGGGGGGAATACGCGCGATCGCGACGCCTGATTCGGCGGAGATCCCCGTCTTCGACATACCGCCTGGGGGCGGCGGCTGGGCGGGCCGGGCGGCTCCCTGTTGCGCCGCCGGTTGCCCGACCTGCTCCCGTAGTCTCTCGGCTGTTCTGCGGCGGCGGCGCCAGCGTCGGACGAGGACCACCGGCGCGGCGAGGACCACGGTCCACCACACGAGCAGCCCGATCATCTCCGGCGCGGATACGGTGGCGCGCGCGATCATCCCGGAGCTCAGGTGGACGGACCGCGCGGTAGTGTCGGTGGGCGCTGGACACAGCTCATCGCACGAACGTACCTCTCGTCACGGCAAGTTCCGGCTGATGTCCGGACCGTGACACGAAGCCGTTTTTTTGCGCAGAGCCGTCACGGTCCGTGACACTTTCGTCACCGACTGGGCGCGTCGCGCGGCGCGGCGCCTGGTGTGTTGCCCGCAGCAAGCGCTGGGCTCGCTGGCCGCCGGGCTCGCTAGGGCGCTCGCATTGCGCCCCGCATGGCCTCGGCCGGCCTGCTGAGTGCGTCGGACTTTCGTCTGATCGTGGTTGGACATGGATACGCGCTTGCTGCGGGTTCTCTTCAGGTACTGCGTCGAGCGCCCGCGGTCCCGCTGGTGTCCTCGCGGATGCCCAGGCTTATGCGCCGCCGGTAATCGACGGCGCGCCTACCGGCGACGGACCTCGAGAAAAACGCCTACTCGCGATCTCAGCATCCGCCGGCATGACCAGTTCTCTGACTCGGGATCACGGCGCCCACTCGGGCCGGCACCGGCTGCTCGAGGCCGCGCAGCACGGCGACCTCGGCGCGCAGGACGAGCTCCTGCGCCGCTACGAACCGCTCGTCCAGCGTGTCGTCTGGAAGCTCAGGCTGCCGCCGGGCTGCGACCGCGAGGATCTCGCGCAAGAGGCCAGGGTCGGCCTGCTCGCGGCTATCCGTGCGTGGCGTCCCGACCGCGGGACGTTCCCCGCGTTTGCGGACCGCTGCGTCTCAAACCAGGCGCTGCTGGCGCTCAAGGCCACATCAGCGCGCAAGCACCAGGTCCTCAGCCTCGCGGCGTCGCTCGACGCGCCCCAGGATCGAGGCGCCAGCTCATCCGACAACCGCCCGGCGCCGGCGTTGCTCGACACGCTCGCGGCCCGCCGCGACACTCGCACGGACCCCGAGGCCCGGCTGCTCGTCCAGGAGCAAATCACGAGCGTGCTGCGCGCCCTTCCCTCGCTGACCGACAGCGAGCGCGCGGGGCTCGCGATGGCGTTGAACGGACACAGTCCCACGCAGCTTGCCCCGACACTCGCCGGCTCGCCGCACGCCGCATCGCAGGCGGCCTACCGCGCGCGCCGCAAGCTCGCCGCCGCCGTCGCGCAGGCCGCTTGACCCGCGCGAACCACGCCGACTCCCGTCCGCTTTCGCCTCGGCGCCAGGCGGCCGCACTGCCCGCCCGCCGAGATCGTGGGTCACAGCCCGGGTGGATGCCGTTCGAGGAACCCGGCCGGCCCGGTCCCGACGGAACTCCACCGCGGCCCGGTCGATGGAGGGTTGCCGAGCCCGGCCGCGGTGTCGAAGTAGGTGCCCGCGACCTCGATGTAGGCGTGCCCCGCCGTCGCGTAGATCGTCACCCACTTCCCCGGACCAGGATCGCCGACGCTCTCGAGCTCGGTCGAATCCCAGACCGTGCCGCCGAGCAAGCTCTGTCCGAGCCCGCCGCCCCACAGCACGTACGACGTCGCCGAGGAGCAGTCGTAGCCCGGACCGCCGTTCTCTTCCGCCCCCGGGACCGCGGCGGGGTCGGGGTTGGACTGGCTCATGGTCTGGGCGGGGTCGCCGTGCGCACCGCCGTAGCTGTAGGCGAAGCGGTCGATCCGGTTGCCGGCCGCGATCATCTGCTGGACGACAGCCGGAGCGTCGGCCGGGGCGGCCGCGTCGCCGCTCGGCAGGATCCTCGCCTTCGTCCCCGGCACGATTGGCGTGCCGAGCGCCGCGCTGCACGAGGGGCCGAACGCCGCGGTCCCAGCGCCCTGGTAGGCGTGCGCGTCGGCCAGCACGCGCGCCGCGTACGCATCGGCCGCGGGCCCCGATCCGGTGTAAGCGCGGACGTAGACGGCGTACGCGTCGATCGGCTGCCCGGTCGGAGCGCCCTTGTCCCTGATCAGCACGAGCGCCGCCAGCTCGACCGCCGTGGTCGGGTCGTGTGGCCCCAAGGACGGGTCGGGCAGGTAGTGGCGCAGCGACTGGTACTCGCTGCCCGCCAAACCGCCCACCCCTATCTGCATCGGTCCCGACGCGCCGGCGAAATTTGCAATGCCCGGACCAGTCGCTCCGGGTTGAGGCGTGCAGGATGGATCCGCCAAGCGGCCCTGATCGCATTCCTCCTGACCGATCCCGGCAAGGACCTCCCACGGGATCTTAAACTGCGCCCCGACCTGCTCGTAGATCCGCAGGAAGCTGGCTGGGATGTCACGGATCGCCAACGCCGAGGGCGCGTCACCGACCCCGCTGCCGGTGCAAGTCCCGCCCATCACGACCGTCAGCAGCGCCGCCCCGCCGGCGAGCAGGAGCGGGAACCCGGCCGCCACCACGATGAGCACGCGGATGCCGCGCCGGCGCGTCACGACCGCCATCGCGGCTCACCCCTCTTGCACATCGCCCACCAGCCACCGGCCGCCCGCCTCTCGGAGCGCAAACCGCAGCCGGTACGCCGCGATCCCTCCGTCCTCGACGCTCGCCGTCGCGAGAACGAACCCGGGGTTCGTACCCAGCACCCGCAGCGACACAACGTGCGGATGGCGGGCGCGCTCGGCCGGCGTGACTTGGGCACGATCCCGGCTCAGCTGGCTGCGCAGGCCCGGCGTGACCGCCGCCACCGAAATGGCATCGGCCCTGCCATAGACGAACTCCAGATACGAGCGCAGGAAGCGCGAGGCGACACGACTCGCGAGGCGCAGATCAGACCCGGAAACCGGCGGGCGCAGACGTGGCGCGGTCGGCCGCGCGGCGGGCCGGTGCGCCCGTGCGCGCACGGTCACAGCCGACCGACCAGCCCCCCGGTCACCCGCCTGAAGCGTCAGAGCCGCGATCGCGCCGACAAGGAGCAGCAGCGCGGTGGCGGCGACAACCACACGACGCGCACGCGGCGGGAGGCGCTCGATTGCAGCGATCAGCCAAGCGGCCATGACTCCCGAGTAGGTATGGAGCCGCGCTGGCAGCGTCCCGTAGCCGAAAACACCGGACGCCCGCGCGCGGCAGCGCTGGCGCCTTCACGTCATGCTGCCTGACCGACCTATGACCGATCTCACCGCCGCCTACGACCGGCTCGCACGTGGCTGGACGCACGAGCAGCTCGCCGGTCGCTACCTCGACGCCAGGCGACGCGCCGAGCAATTGCCCGAATGCGACCAGGACCGTCTGATTCGCCGGCCGATCGCCATGCTCGCGAGCGCCGTTCCTGCATGTGCCAGCCTCAGCGTCGCGATTCACGTGATCCACGTACTGCCGGCAACCGGAGCCCTCCCGCTCAGGGACCAGCTGCTCCGCAACGCCGAGAACAACAGCGCAGTAGCGTTGCACCGCTGTCACGAGGCCCTCGAGCTCGACGGCCAGGCACACGACTACAGCGCAGACGAGTGGCTGCCGGCCGTCTACGACATCGCCCGGCCGCTCCTCGAGGAGGCACGCCTGAACCGCGAGCCGCCGTCGCTCGTCGAGCAGGCCCAGGAGGCAGTCCGGTGGCTATCGCGCGCGATCGTCGGCCTCGACGAGGATTCCCCTCACGCCGCGGCGGCCCTCGTGGATGGACTCGGTCGCATGGTTGCGCTCCACGTCTTCGCTGACGTCGCAGGCGAGCCGACGGACGAACTCCGCGAGTAGCTCGGAGCAGGGGGCGAGACCGATCTCGGCCTCGCCCCGCGCATGGTTGGCCTCACAGGCCCAGCGTGTCGGCGATGGCGGCCCGCAGGTTGCGGGCGGTGGGGTGCTCGGCAAAGCGGACCCATGCCGCCGCGGCAATCGCGGCCATCACCCAGTAGATGTCTTGCTCGGACATCGGGGCTCCTATCGGATGGTTTGCTTGGAGTGGCATTGCAGCGAACCGCCCTCGGCACCTGGGATGATTTCGCGTACCCCTGATCTGGAGGATCATGCACGCGTCCGATTCCGAGCCGATGCTTACGCTGGCGGAGCTGCGCCGGGCCCTGATGGCCCGGGGGCTCGAGTTCAGCAACAGTCAGCTCAAGCACCTGCGCCGCGAAGGGTTGCTCCCGACAGAAGGCCAGCGCCACGTCGTCGGGGTCCGCGGCTCGGAGAGCTTGTATCCGGGTTGGGCGGTCCGCCAGCTCGAACTGGTGGCGCGCTTGGCGGCTACGGAGCGGCGGTTTGCCCAGCTGCGAGTGCAGGTGCGTTGGCACGGCGGCTGGGTGCGCGCGGATCGGTTGCGCGAGTCCCTGATTGATCTGCTGGAGCCGATGTCGGCAGCGGTACGACGGGTGACGGCGACCGCCGTGGGCGACGGCGACCAAGCCGATCGCCTTGCCCAGGCGCTGGCTGGCCACCGCGGCCGCTCAGGCATGAGCCGGTTGATGCGCCGGCGCCTGAACAATGTCGGCGATGACATCGAGCAGACGATGTACGCGTTCGCTGCGCTGGCTACCGGGAGCGCGCTCGAGTGGGAGAACCACGACGACGAGGATTCGACCGAGTCGCTGGTTGTCGTCGTCGAGCGCGCATTGGGGTTCGACCGCGCGCGTCGGGACGACATCGGTGGGCAGGGGCCGTTGCTGCGCGAACGGGAGTCCAGCCAGGAGATCCTCGCCGAGCTCCAGCAAGCCGGAGCGTTCGACCTGCTCAACCTCGGAGCTGAATTTGCTGCTGCGACCGACGACGCGATCGAGCGTGCGTTTCAGGATGCGATCGCGTTCGCCGGAGTCGCCGAGGCGTTCGAAGCGATCGAGTCTCTTGCTGGTGACGATGTCGCCGGGTTCGGATCGATCTCGGAGCTTGGCGGCGCCCATGAGGCGGTCGACCTCGTGATGCTGGTGCGGGGCTTACTGCTTCTGCGTCCGCTGACGGACCCTGGCGCACTGGAGGCCGTCGTTGATGCGGCCGCCGCTGCCGCACCCCAACTGCGGGTTGCGCAGGAGCTATCCCGAGCCCTTCCGCGATACGCCCGGCTGCTAGCGCCCGGGGGTAGCGAACGTCTCGCGGCCTTGCCAGCCGAGGAGCGCGACCGCATCAGCGGCGAGATCCGCGCCTACCTGGAGGCTCGCCCCGAGCTCGCTGCGCTGGTCGAGACGCCCGGCGGCAGCGGCGTCGGACGGGCGCAGGCGGCCGGGCCCACGGAGGCCGTCAGACCAGCCAAGCAACCGTGACATTGTCGAGCGTCGCGACTGGGAGATACCGGGCCGCCTCGAGCTTCGCGGCCATCAGTCATCGCCCTCCGCGCGCCTCCATGCAGCGAGAATGTCTGGGCGGAACGGAGTTGGCCCGAGCCTGAGCCCGCGGCCCTGAATGACCGCTCGTGCGAGCTCCCCGATCTCGCGAGCGTTCTTGGCACCCCAGCCATTCTGAGCTGCCCATGCCTCGGTCTCGTCGGGATCTACTGCCTCGCCTCCGTCTCGGAGAATCATCAACGCGTGCCCGAGCCGTGCCCGATTCCGTGAGTCCAGCCCGTTCGCGAGATTTGACGTCATGGTGATTGACTCGAGCGCTCGGAGCAGGACCGGGTTCCGCACCTTCGCTGTCGGAGCGGCGACGGGTTGTCCTGTCTCAACATCGACCGGATGCCGTAGCGCGATCCAGTTCGCCAGCTCGTCGCTCCATGGGATTGCGCAGAGGGCGGGCACGTTCAGCCTGTCGAGCCTATCGATGAGCTCCTCGTCCGTCACCCAGACTGCCAGCACCGGAGCACCGATGCCGGGCGAATCGCGATGTGTGGCCGAATCGATCGTGACGCCGCCGATCGTCGTCTGGTGCCGGCGTTGAAGCATTGATGCGGGTCGATGCCCGATAGCGTCTTCGAGGTTCTCGACGGCGCCTCGCGCGTGCGTGTAAAGCGTCCCGCTCTGTAGTTCGTGATCGCGCACGTAACGGGTCAGCCATCGCACGCC
>JBEKRJ010000218.1:0-7308 GCA_049518835.1 Solirubrobacteraceae bacterium | reverse complement strand
CGATGGTGCGCTGCGACCAGGCCGTCGCCGCGGCCCGGCTGCGCTCGCGACTGGTGCTGCAGATCCACGACGAGTTGCTGTTCGAGGGGCCTGCCGACGAGGCGGACGAGGTCAGGCGGATCGCGGTGGCGCAGATGGCCGGCGCGTTCGCGATGGACCCGCCGCTGGCCGTCGACGCCGGCATCGGGCCCGACTGGCTGGCCGCCAAGTGACGGCCCTTGGGCGCGTGTGCGGGCGCCGGCTGGTCGTGGCGTTCGCTGTCGTGGTGGCGCTGGCTTCGGTGGCGCCGGCGGCGGGGGCGGCGCGGGCGGCGAAGCGCTTCGCCGGGATCGTGCCCGACGTCCGAACCGGCGCCTCGATCCGGGCCCCGGCAGTGGCGCACGCGGCCGACCTGCCCTACGGCGGCGGCGAGGTGCTGCACTGGAATCGAACGCACGTGATCTTCTGGCAGCCGACGGGGTCGACGCTGACGTTCGATCCCGGCTACGCGTCGCTGATCGAGACGTTCCTGTCGCAGGTCGCCGACGACAGTCACATGACCACCAACGTCTACGCGCTGACCGGCCAGTACACCGACCCGTTGGGCACCGCGACCTACGACTCCGTGTACGGCGGCGCCGTGGTCGCGACCGACCCGCTGCCAGCCAACGGCTGCACCGAGCCGCCCCAGGCGGGACCCGGTTGGACCGTATGCCTCACCGATCAGCAGCTCGAGGACGAGCTCGGGCACGTGATCGCAGTCGATCACCTTCCCCAGGGCAACGACGACATCTACTTCCTGGTCACGCCCGACGGCCTGGGCGACTGCGAGTTCGCCGGGCCGGCGGACTGCGCGCTGGGCGGCGACACCGACGGCAGCTACTGCGGGTATCACTCCTCGACGGCGGGCGGCGTGCTGTATGCGGTGATCCCCTACAACGCGATCCCCGGCCATTGCCAGTCGGGCAACCCGCGCCCGAACGCCAGCACGGCCGACCCCGCGCTCTCGACGATCAGCCACGAGCAGAGCGAGACGATCACCGACCCGCTCGGCGACGCGTGGATCGACAGCGCGCAGGACGAGGTCGGGGACCTGTGCATCACCAGCTACGGCACCCCGCTCGGCGCCACCGCCGCCGGCGCGTTCAACGAGCTGATCGGCGGCGGGCGCTACTACCTGCAAGAGGAGTGGAGCAACGCGCAGTTCTCCTGCCAGCCGCGCGCGCGGCCCGATTCGGTCTCGTTCTCGGCGCCCCGGCAGGTGGCGCGCGACCGGCCCGTGTCGCTCACCGCGCGCGCCGGCGACCCCAACGGCAAGATCGTCGCCTATGACTGGTTCTACGGCGACACGCGGATCGGACATGGCCGCCGGGTGACCCACGCCTACAAGCGCGCGGGCCTGTACCGGATCGTGCTGCGCACGACCGACAGCTGGGGGAACTGGGGCTTCTTCGCGCGCCAGCTGATCGTCACGTCGCCGGTGCCGGCGACGTGACCCCTAGGCCAAGGCGCGCGCCGCCGGCGTGGTGACGAAGTCGGGGTGGGCGATCGCCAGGTAGTGGCGAAACGACCAGTCGACAAACCGCTTGCCCTGGATCGCCCGCAGTCC
The DNA here is from genome assembly GCA_049518835.1 of Solirubrobacteraceae bacterium. Taxonomy (GTDB): domain Bacteria; phylum Actinomycetota; class Thermoleophilia; order Solirubrobacterales; family Solirubrobacteraceae; genus Palsa-465. Next base: position 5,720 of record JBEKRJ010000218.1, on the reverse strand, counting down.
GTGCGCCAGCAACCGGGGGGCGATCAGCGGGATCAGCCGCTGCACGCGCAGCATCCATGCAAACGGCCTTGCATGGGCGGCCGAGAAGGCGTGGTAGCGGGCCAGCGCCTGCTCGCGCGTCGCAGCGCCCTCGAGCACCGCTCGCAGCTCGCGCCCGCAGGCGATGCCGAAGTACAGCGCGGTCCGGATTCCCTCGGCGGTCAGCGGCAGGCAGTGGCCGGCCGAGTCCCCGGCGAAGAACACCCCGTCCTCGGTCGCGGCGCGCAGCGCGTGGGGAATCCAGTTGCCCTGGTAGCGGACCGTGTCGGCCTGCAGGTCCCGGGCGAGCCGCTCGGTTGGCGCGCGCACGTGATAGCGCGGGTCAAACGAGCCGACGCCGATGCGCAGCTCCCCTTCGGCGGGGAAGCGCCAGCCGTAGCCCGCCGGCACGTAGGAGCGATCGATCCAGATCTCCATCTCGTCGCCGGCGCCGGGGGGGTGCACCTCCAGCCCGCGCGAGAGCAGTGCGTCCGGCGGCTGGATGTGATCGCCGGCGGCCAGCACCCGGCGCCAGCCGAGCGCGTCGACGATCAGCGGCGCCCTGATCTCCCCGCGATCGGTCGCGACGGCGGCCCCGCTGCGACCGTCGACCTTCGCGGTCTCGAACTGAAACGAGCCCTGTTGCGCCAGCAGCCCGCACAGGACGCGGTAGTCAAACGTGGAGAACGTGTACGGCAGGTCGTAGCGGGCGCTCCCGTGGGGGGTGTTGACCACGAGCTGGCCGAACGTCTGGCGCAGCGACTGCTCGAGCCCGAGCGCGGTCAGCCAGGCGGTGGGAATCGCGCACGCCGACGTCTGGCGCTCCCCGATCTCGTAGCGGTCGACGAGCAGCACCTCGGCTGAGGTCTGCGCCAGCTCGCGGGCGACGGCGAGGCCGCCGAAGCTCGCGCCGCAGATCAGGACGTCGCAGTCGCGATCCAGCGGCGTGCGCTGCTCGCCGCGCTTGGTCGCTCGTACGGGCATCGAGCGCCGATGATACGCAGCGCCCAAGGCGGCTATCCTCCGAGCAACGCATGTCTACAGCAACCACCTTGACGCCGGCCGGGAACCCGAACGCAAAGGTCGTTGAAGGCTCCAACGGCCTGCTGCTCGAGATCGACGGCCAGATCGTTCCCAACTACGACGCAACGATCCACCCGTTCCAGGAAGGCGATGTCGTCAGCGGCCACGTCGTGCGCATCGACACCGACGAGGTGCTGGTCGACATCGGTTACAAGTCTGAGGGCGTGATTCCAGCCAGCGAGCTGTCAATCCGCAAGTCGGTCGACCCTAGCGACGAGGTCCAGCTAGGCGAAGAGGTCGATGCGCTGGTCCTCACCAAGGAGGATCAGGACGGCCGCCTGATCTTGTCCAAGAAGCGCGCCCGGTTCGAGAAGGCCTGGCGGCGGATCGAGTCGGCCGCCGAGTCCGGCGAGCCCGTCGAGGGTCAGGTGATCGAGGTCGTCAAGGGCGGGCTGATCATCGATCTCGGCGTGCGCGGCTTCCTGCCCGCGTCACTGGTCGACATCCGGCGCGTGCCGAACCTCGACGAGTACATGGGCGAGACGATCGAGTGCAAGGTGATCGAGCTCAACCGCTCGCGCAACAACGTCGTGCTGTCGCGGCGCGCCGTGCTCGAGGAGCAGCGCAAGGAGGATCGCGAGCGGATTCTCGACCGGCTCCAGCCCGGCCAGGTGGTCGAGGGCACGATCTCCAACATCGTCGACTTCGGCGCGTTCGTCGACCTCGACGGGATCGACGGCCTGATCCACATCTCCGAGCTGTCGTGGTCGCATGTCAACCACCCGTCGGAGATCCTCGCGATCGGCGACAAGGTGACGGTCAAGGTGCTCGACATCGATCGCCAGCGCCAGCGGATCTCGCTCGGGCTCAAGCAGACCCAGGAAGATCCGTGGCAGCGCGTCGTCGATACGTACAACATCAGCGACGAGCTCGAGGGCACCGTCACCAAGGTCGTGACCTTCGGCGCGTTCGTCGAGATCCTCGACGGCGTCGAGGGCCTCGTGCACATCTCCGAGCTCGCCCAGCACCATGTCGAGAACCCCCGTGAGATCATCCAGCCGGGCGATCCGGTGCGGGTCAAGATCCTCGAGATCGACTCCGAGCGCCGCCGGCTGTCGCTGTCGATCAAGCGCGTCGAGGGCCAGGTCCTGCCGGTGCGCCCGATCATGCCGCCGACCGAGGCCGACGCCGCAGACCTCGACGACGTGCCCGAGCTCGGGCTGTCCGAGGACGTGTTCGCCGGCGACGACGGCAGTGGCGTGCCCGAGCTGGAAGCGGACGCGGACGAGTTCGATCCCGGTGCCGAGTTCGGCGCGCTGGAAGGGCTTTCGCAGGGCGCCGACGACACGGACGACACGGCAGAGACCCAGGGCGTAGCCGATGACGAACTTGGCTGATCGCGCGGCGCCCGCGTGGTCCCCTTCATCGGGCTGACGGGCGGCATCGGCGCCGGCAAGTCGACTGCGCTGCAAGCGCTCGGGCGGCTGGGCGCAGCGACGCTGTCGACCGACGCCGTCGTACACGAGCTGTACGAGTCGCCCGAGGTGCGCGAGGCCGTCGTCGCGCGGTTTGGCTCGGCGGTGCTCGGCGACGGCGCGATCGACCGCGCCGCGCTCGCGGGGCGCGCGTTCGCGACGGCGGGCGACCGGTCGTGGCTCGAAGGCCTGCTGTGGCCCCGCGTCGGCGAGCGGATCGCGGCCTGGCGCGCGCACGAGCAGACCGCCACGCCGCCACCGCGCGCGGCCGTCGTCGAAGTCCCGCTGTTGTTCGAGTCGGGGATGGACACGGACTTCGACGCGACGATCGCAATCGTCTCCGACGAGGCCGTGCGCGCGCAGCGTGCCGGCGCCCGCGGCCACGAGGCGCTGAGCGAGCGATCGGCGCGACAGCTGTCCCAGCAGGAAAAAGCGCAACGAGCGACGTACCAGGTAGTCAACGACGGCACCGTCGAGCAACTCGAGGTCAAGCTGTCGACGGTTCTTGAAATGCTCCGCCCATGACTCCCCGCACCGTCAGCGCGCCACAGCGGCGCAAGCCGGCGCGCGGCAAGCCCGTGGCCCGCGGGTCAGGGCGCGTGGCGGCGCGCCGCGCCCGCAACGGCCGTCGCCGGCGCTGGGCCGTCGTGCTCGCCGCGCTCGGCGCGGGCGTCGTCGGCCTGGTGCTGGCGATGCCGCTGTTCGAGAAGGCGGTGCAGGAGTTGACGCTGCCGCTCGCATACCAGGACGTGATCCGCGAGCAGGCGGCCGACAAGCATCTCGACCCGGCGCTGATCGCCGCGGTGATCTACGCGGAGACCAAGTTCGATCCCCGTCCCTCTGCCGCCGGCGCGCAAGGGCCGATGCAGCTGATGCCGGCGACCGCCGAGTATCTGGCGCAGCGCTCCGGTGCGACGACGTTCAGGGTCGCCGACCTGACGACGCCTAAGGTCAACATCGCCTATGGCAGCTACTACCTGCGCCTGCTGATCGACCACTATCACGGCGACACGATGCTCGGGCTGGCCGCCTACAACGGCGGTGAGTCCAACGTCGATCGGTGGCTGGCGCAGGCGCGCGCGCACGGCCACCGCCTGACGATCGCGCAGATCCCGTTCCCCGAGACACGCGACTACGTCATGCGCGTGCTCAGCGCCCAGCACGACTACCGGCGCACGTACTCCAGCCAGCTGGGCTACCAGTGAGAGTGAGCGCCGCAGCGCCCGCCCGGCGGATCCGTCCGCGCGGCCCGCTACGCTGAATGGCCTGCCGCCATGCCAAGCTTCGAGCTCGACGCCGCCTTCAGTCCGACCGCAGATCAGCCCGCGGCAATCTCTGGGTTGGCGGAGGGAATCCGCGCCGGCGAGCAGTTCCTGACGCTGCTGGGCGCGACCGGCACCGGCAAGACGATGACGATGGCCGGCGTGATCGAGGAGGTGCAGAAGCCGGCGTTGATCATCGCCCACAACAAGACGCTGGCGGCGCAGCTGTGCAACGAGTTCCGCACCTACTTCCCGCGCAACTCGGTCGAGTACTTCGTCTCCTACTACGACTACTATCAGCCCGAGGCGTACGTCCCCAGTAAGGACTTGTACATCGAGAAGGACTCGGCGATCAACCAGGAGATCGACCGGTTGCGCCACGCCGCCACGGCCGCGCTGTTCGCGCGTCGCGACGTCGTGATCGTCGCCAGCGTGTCGTGCATCTTCGGGCTCGGCTCGCCGGAGACTTACGACGAGAACCTGCAGACGCTCAACAAGGGGGAGCTGGTCGACCGCGATGCGCTGCTGCGCAAGCTCGTCTCGATTCAGTACACGCGCAACGACACCGCGCTGTCGCGCGGCACGTTCCGCGTCCGGGGCGAGACGCTCGAGATCTTCCCCGCCTACGCCGAAACGGCGTTCCGGGTCTTGCTGTTCGGCGATGAGGTGGAGCACCTGCAGCACTTCGACCCGCTGACGGGCGAGCTGATCGAGGACGACCTCGAGCATGTCGGGATCTGGCCGGCGTCGCACTACAACGTGCGCGAGGGGATGATCGAGGACGCGGTCGCCGAGATCGGCCGCGAGCTCAACGCGCGGTGCACGGAGCTCGAAGCGCAAGGCAAGCTGCTCGAGTCTCACCGGCTGCGCCAGCGGACTCAGTACGACATGGAGATGCTGCGCGAGCTCGGCTTCTGCTCGGGAATCGAGAACTACTCGCGGATCCTCGACGGGCGCCAGCCCGGCGACCGGCCGTACTGCCTGCTGGACTACTTCCCCGACGACTACGTGTGCTTCATCGACGAGTCTCACCAGACAGTGCCGCAGATCGGAGGGATGTACGAAGGCGATCGCTCGCGCAAGCAGACGCTCGTCGACTACGGCTTCCGGCTGCCGAGCGCGTTGGACAACCGGCCCCAGACCTTTCAGGAGTTCCTGTCGATCGCGCCGCAGCTGGTGCTCGTCTCGGCGACCCCGGGTGAGTACGAGCGCAGCCATTCGAGTCGCATCGTCGAGCAGATCGTGCGCCCGACCGGGATCCTCGACCCCGAGATCGAGGTCCGCGAGACGCGCAACCAGATCGACGACCTGATGAACGAGATCCGTGGGCGCGTCGATCGCAACGAGCGCACGCTCGTGACGACGTTGACCAAGAAGATGTCCGAGGACCTGACCGACTACCTGCTCGAGATGGGGTTCCGCGTGCGCTACCTGCACTCCGAGATCGACACGCTCGAGCGGATCCAGATCATCCGCGAGCTGCGGCTCGGCGAGTACGACGTGCTGGTCGGCGTCAACCTGCTGCGCGAGGGACTCGACCTGCCCGAGGTGTCGCTGGTCGGGATCCTCGACGCCGACAAGGAGGGCTTCCTGCGCGGCGAGACCTCGCTGATCCAGACGATCGGGCGGGCCGCGCGCAACGTCGAGGGCAAGGTCCTGATGTACGCCGACAAGGAGACCGCCGCGATGCGGGCCGCGATCGAGGAGACCGGCCGGCGCCGGACGATCCAGCGCGCCCACAACGAGCAACACGGGATCACGCCGGAGACGATCGTCAAGGGGATCTCGGACATCGCCGAGTTCCTGCAATCGGACTCCAAGGTCCCGCGCTCGCGCCGGCGCCGGCAGCGCAGCGCCGGATCGATGCCGCCGGCCGAGATCGAGAAGACGATCGTCGAGCTCGAAGAGGAGATGCTCGCCGCGGCCGAGGAGCTGCGCTTCG
>JBEKRJ010000217.1:0-7318 GCA_049518835.1 Solirubrobacteraceae bacterium | reverse complement strand
ATGGTTTCGATTTGGGCGCGCCCGTCGACGTAGGCGATCAGCAGTTCGCTGTGGTCGCCGAGGCGAGCGAGTGCTCGCTGGACCTGCTGTGTTGCTTGCCGGGTGATGTCTTGGAACTGGACGTTGGCGGCGATTCCGGTTGCCAGCCCTGCGACCTCGCGGGTGGCGCCGTCGGCATCCTGGGCGGCGCCGCGGACGTCGGTGACCTGCGCGGTCAGGGTCGCTTGTCCTTGCGCGATCGCGCTGAGGCGCTGCTCGAACTGACTTGAGAGGCGGTCGCCGGCGGCCGCATCGTGGTCGTCGATCTCGGCGAGGATTCTGCCGGTCAGGTCCTCGAGGCCGGACGCGAGCTGGTGTGCGGCGGTGTCTGAGGTGCGTGCGAGGTCTTGGATGCGTTGCGCGACGATTTGGAAGGCGGCTCCGCCTCGCCGGCGTGGGCGGCTTGGATTAGCGCGTTGATGGCGAGCACTTTGCTGGTGTTGGCGACGTCGCGGATGTTGCGGCTGAAGCGCTCGAGCCCGCGGACCTGTTCGACGAGTCCGCGGACGGTGTCGTTGCGCTGCTCGATGAAGCGGCGTAGGTCCTCGATGACTGCGGCGTTGTGTTGCGCCATCTCGTCGAGCACGGCCGCTTGGCGGTCGGTCCGGTCGACGAGCTTGCCCATGCGGTTGCCGAGTGTGTCGACCGCACCGTCGATCGCCTGGACTCGCTTGATGAACCCGAGTGCGGCGGTCTCGGTCTCGCTCAGGACGGCTTCCAATTGGGCGCTGAGCACGTCGCAGACGGGGCGAGTTTCGCCGAGGGTGGCGGACAGGATGTCCAGCCGTGGCCCGGCGGGCGGCTCGGGCCGCTCGGAGGCGCAGGTCGGCGTTTCGACGAGCGGCGCGAGCGGCCGTGGCGTGAGCGAGGCGTCGGGCGCGGCGAGCGGTGGCGGCGTTCGGCGGCGGGCATGCAAGCGCGGGAGGCGCATCGTCAGCCGTTCGGGATGACGTGGTCGAGCACTTGCAGTAGGTCGGCTGGCTGGATTGGCTTGACGAGCCAGCCGGTCGCGCCGGCTGCGCGCGCCTCGGCGCGCTTGGTTTGCTGGGATTCGGTGGTGAGCATCAGGATTGGGGTGAACCGGCCGCCGGGTGCTTTGCGCGCGGCGCGGATGAAGGTGATGCCGTCCATGCGGGGCATGTTGAGGTCGGTGATGATCACGGTCGGCTTGACGCCGGCGGTGATCTTGGCTAGCGCCTGTTCGCCGTCGAGCGCGGTCTCGACCGTGTAGCCGGTGGCGGCGAGCACGCGTGAGAGGCTCATCAGGATCGTCTTTGAGTCGTCTACGAGCAGGGCGGTTCTCATGCGCTTCCCGTCTGGGTCGAGTCGGGGGTGGGCGTCAGGAGGGGGACGATCCACTTGGCCAGGAACGCGTCGCCGGGCGTGACGGCGATCCGCGCTCGAGCGCTCGCGAGCGCCTGCAGCGCGGCTGTGTGTAGATGCGTGCAGGCGCCGAGGTCGACGGCGCGGTCGTTGGTTTGGCGCAGCCAGTTGGCTAGCGGCTCGGCGTCTTCGACTGAGATGTTGCCGGCGAGGATCGCGATGTGGTCAGTTAGTTGCAGCGGCACGTGCGAGCAGTTCCTTGAGGTTGAGGATCAGCAGCACTTGTCCGTCGCCTAGCAGCGCGGTGCCCGACAGGCCGGGCGTGCCTGCGAGGACGCCTTCCGGGGGTTTGCAGATGAGGTCGAAGTGGTCCTCGAAGCGCTCCACGATCAGCCCGACCTCCTCGCCGGCGGGCGCGACGACGAGCACCCGTAGATCCTCGTTGTCGGCGCGGGCACGGTCGAGGCCGAGCGCCTCGCCGAGGTCCAGCAGCGGCACGACGTGACCGCGTTGATGCACCGCGGGCTGCTGGCCGACGGCGCGGATGTCGGCTCGGGAGAGCCGCAGCGTCTCGCGGATGTGCTCGACCGGGACGCCGAGGCGCTGCCCGGCGGCGGCGGCGACCATCACTCGCGTTATCGCCATGCTCAGCGGCAGTCGCAGCGAGACGGTCGTGCCCTGCCCGGTCTGGCTCTCGATCGCGATCGATCCGCCGAGCTTGTCGAGCACCGCGCGGACGGCGTCCATTCCGACGCCGCGGCCTGACAGGTCAGAGATCTCCTCGGCGGTCGAGAAGCCGGGCGCGAGGATCAGCTCGCGCGCCGCCTGGTCAGACAGCCCGTCGACGGCGATCCCGCGGGCGCGGGCGGCGCGGCGCACGGCGTCGGGGTCGATCCCGCGTCCGTCGTCGGCGACCTGGACCCGTACGCCGTCAGCTTCTTGGGAGGCGCGCAGCGTGAGCCGCCCCTCGGGCGGCTTGCCCGCCGCGACGCGCTCGGCCGGGGTCTCGAGGCCGTGGTCGAGGCTGTTGCGCACGAGGTGCACGAGCGGGTCGGCGAGCAGCTCCAGCACGTCCTTGTCGGCGGCTGTGTCCTCGCCCTCGCAGACGAGGCGGACGTGCTTGTCCAGCCGGCGCGAGAGGTCGCGGACCATTCGCGGGAAGCGGCCGAAGACGACGCCGACTGGAAGCATCCGCATCTCCATCGCGGCGCTCTGAAGCTCCTCGGCGATCCGGTTGGTGACCTGGTGGTGGTCTTTGATCGCACGCGCGAGCGCCCGGGCGTCGGTGCCGTCTTCGGCGGCGCGGGCGATGAACGCCAGCGCGTTCTTGGCCACGACGAGCTCGCCGACGAGCTCCAGCAGATGGTCGATCTTGGCCTGGTCGACCTTCACGGTGCGGCTCACGGGCGCGTGGCCGGGGTCCTCGGTGAAGAGGACGGCCGCCGGCTCGTCGCCGGGTGCCGGCGCGGGCTCGTCGCCGACCAGGCGTGCGAGCAGCCGCTGCAGCGCGGGGCCGTCGGCGTTGTCTAGCGCTTCGGACTCGCCGGGCTCGAGCAGCTCTGCGGCGCGGCCGGTGCTCGCAAGCGCGCCGCGGACAGAGCGGGCGACTGAGTTGAGGCGGACGTCGCGCTCCTGTTCGGGGGATGGCGCCGCGAGTAGCCGCAGCTGGGCGCGCAGCACGGCGCGGGCGGCGTCCGGGAGCGCTGCCTGGCGGACGACGGCGCGCAGGTCGGCGGCGCGGATCTCCACGAGCTTGACCTCGTCGAGCACGTAGCGCAAGCAATCCTCGACCTCTGCGAGGCCGGAGGCGGCGATCACGGTCAGGCGCACCGCGCAGTCGTACTCGTCCAGGTCGCCGATCGCCGGCCACGGCCCCTCGCGGCCGATGTGCAGCGCGACCGTCGCGCCGAGCGCGCGGACCACCGCGAGCGGGTCATCGCCGCGGAAGAACGCCTCGCCAGCCGGCGTGTAGCGCACCGCGACGGCAGTGTCGCGATCCTCCAGGACGTCCAGCGCGACGCGGTCGCCGAGGTCGCGCAGCGCGTCCAGCGCCCACGCGGGGACCGGCTCGGGACCGCCGGCGCCCCGGGCGCCACTGTCGGCTGCGGTGGCGGGCTCGCCCAGCAGTCCGCGTAACGCCCGGGCTGCCCTTCGGGCGTCGGTCGCGGCGTCGGCGGGCAGCTCACCGTCGCGCGCGATCGCCTCAAGCCAAGCGCGTGCCTGGTCAAAGGCGCCCATCGCCGCGTCACGACCGCGCTGTCTGCCTCCAGCCGCGCGTGGCGCACGGCGTCGAGGACGTCCTCCGCGGCGTGCACGACGTGAGTCAGCGGCGCGAAGTCAAACAGGCCCGAGGCGCCCTTGAACGTGTGCGCGGCGCGGAACACCGCGTTGAGCAGCTCCGGGTCGTGTGGGCGGCGTTCGACCTCCAGCAGGCCGTCGACCGCGTCGTCGAGCAGTTCGGCGCCCTCCTCGAGGAACTGGTCCAGCAGCTCGCTCACGATCCCGCCCTGCCCGTCAGCGCGAGCACCACGCCGACCAGGTCGCTCGCCGCCACCGGCTTGTGCAGGTAGATGTTGGCGCCCGCGGCATACGCCTGATCGGCGTCCGCGGACGCCGACTCGGTGCTGATCATCACGACCGGCGCGGTCCGGTTAGGGCCCTTGCGACGCAGCGCCGCGACGAACGCGTAGCCGTCCATCCGCGGCATGTTCACGTCGGCCAGCACGACGTCGAAGCGGCGCTCGAGCGCCGCCTCCAGCGCCTCGTAGCCGTTGGCGGCCTCGACGACGTCAAAGCCGGCGTCGCGCAGGATCGCGCCGTGATAGAGGCGCACGGTCGCGGCGTCATCGACGATCAGCACGTCGCTTGTCACGGTCATCCCTCCCAGGGACGCTGGTAGGCGGTCGTCTGGGGAAATCGGACCGGCTCGAAGATCGAGGACACGCGGCTCATCGACTCCGTGTGCCCGAGGAACAGAAAGCCGCCGGGCCGCAACGCGCCGAACAGGTTCTCGACCGCGCGCAGGCTGGCGGCCTCGTCGAAGTAGATCAGCAGGTTGCGGCAGAACACGACGTCGTAGTCGCGGTGGCCGCGCATCTGCCCCGTGTCGCAGATGTTCGCGGCGAAGAGATCGATCGCGTCGCGGATCTCGGCGCTGATCCGGTGCCCGTCGGGGACCGGGTCAAACCAGCGCGCCAGCATCCCCGGGGTCAGGCGGTGCACCGACCGCGCGCCGTAGATCCCCTCGCGGGCGGCCGCGAGCGACTCGGCGTCGATGTCGAGCCCGACGATCGACACGTCGACCTCGCTCATCTGCGGCCAGTGCTCCAGCAACCACAGCGCGATCGAGTACGGCTCCTCGCCCGTCGAGCACGGCAACGACAGGATCCGCACCGCCCCGCGGCGCCCGCGGTCGCGCAGGATCGCCGGCAGCACGTGCGAGACGAGGCACTGCAGCTGGTAGTCCTCGCGCAGGAAGTAGGTCTCGTGGACCGTCAGGCGATTGAGCAGATCCAGCTCGAGCGCCTGCTCGCCCCCCAGCCGCAGGCGGGTAAACCAGGCCGCGAAGTCAGCCGCCGCCGCCGCCTGGATGCACGCCACCACACGCTTATCGACGAAATAGCGCTTACGGGGCTCAAACCGAATCCCCGTACGCTGATAGAAGTAGTTGCTCAAACGCTGAAACTCCCCGTCGCTCAGCACAATCGGAGGCGACGTCGCAGACTCATCAACAGTCATCGCGCACCATCGGCCAGCCGCGCGACCGACGTCCGCGCCGCGAACGCGACGAACGGGTCACCAGCAAAGCGCGCCGCTGCGGCCTCGATCACCGCGCACACCGTCTCGTCGCCAACCTCCGCGAGCTGGCTGATCGCGGCACCGCACACGTTGGCGTCGCAGTCCGTTGCGACGACCCCCGCCAGCCAGCCCGGCACACGCGGGTCGCGCAGCAACCCGAGCAGCATCACCGTCAACACGCGCACATCAGCATCCGGGTCGGCGAGCAACGCCGGCACCGCGTCCGCGGACGCGCGGATCTGGCCAAGGCCCGCCACGACCGCATTGCGGACCGTGGCGTCCTCGCAACGCAGGTAGGGCACCAGCTCGCCGACCACATCCGCGCCGCCGATCCCCGCCAGCGTGCTCAACAACGCCTCACGGACCGCCTGATCGCCCTCGACGGACAACCGCGCGGCGAGCGGCCCCACCGCGGCCGCGTCCCCGGCGAGGTCAAGCGCGGCCCACCGGCGCACGTCGGCGCTCGCGTGAGAAAGCGCGGCGACCAGCGCCGCCGGGTCGCGCGGACGCTCGCGGCGCTCGCCGGCGGGCGGCGGCTCAGAAGCACGGCGCACGAGCCCCATCAGCGCACCCACTCCACAAGCCGGCCCGCCAGCGCATCAGCCGCGACGGCGGCGCTGACGCCCCCGAACACCACGGCGCTGTCGCGCGACTCGGCGATCATCGCTCTGGCGCTTCGGCGAGCGCCTGCAGCTCGCCGCCGCCGAGCAGCCGCGTGTGGTCGAGCATCAGCAGCATCCGCCCTGAGTCGGCGAGGTTCGCGACGCTGGCGATCAGCTCCGCCTGGGCCTCTGAGAGCTCGGGGGCGTCCTGCACGACCGCGTGCGAGAGCTTGATCACCTCAGCGACGGAGTCGACGACGAACCCCGTCCGGACGCCCGCGATGATCACCACGACGATCCGCTGCAGGTCGTCGCGCTCCCCGCGCGACAGTCCCAGCCGCGACCGCAGGTCAATCACCGGCAGCACCGTGCCGCGCAGGTTCACCAGCCCCTCGACGAACTCCAGCGCCTTCGGGACGCGGATCAGACGCTCGGGCACGCGGATGATCTCCTGCACCGCGTCGACGCTCAGGCAGTACTCCTCGCCGTCGACGCGGAACACCACCAGCTGCTGATCCTCGTCATCCTCGCGCCCGTCCTCGAGCCCGTCGGCGACGGTCGTGGCGTCGGCCATCTCGGCTGTCTCCTGCGTGTCGTAGTTGTCGATCGCGGCTCGCAGCCCGCGGGCTGAGAACAGGCGGTTCGCCGACAGCACCGACACGAGCCGGTCGCCGTCGTCGAGCCGGCAGACCGACTCCACCTCGGTCTCGGAGCCCTCGCGAGCCACGAACGAGGGAACCGGGTCAACCAGCTCTCGCGGCACGCGCAGCACCTCGCGGACCGTGTCCATGACCACGCCGACCGCCGCGTCGCGGCCGTCGACAGCGCGCAGCGGGACGACAACGATCCGGCTTGTCTCGTCCAGCGGCTGCTGGTCTAGGCCGAACACGCGGCGCAGGCTCACCAGCGGCAACAGGCGCCCGCGGAGGTCCATCACCCCCATCACACGCGCGTCGGCGTTGGGCACCTCGCTGACCGAGTCGGCGGCTTGCACGATCTCCTGGATCTCGTCGATCGGGAGCGCGTACTCCTGGCCGTCCACGGTGAAGCTGACCATCTCGAACGTGTCATCAGACTCCTCCTCGTCGCCCTGCCGGGAGGCGACGCTCAGCGCGGTCGCGGGGCCGCCGGCGCCAAGGTCACGCGCGAGCGCGTGGAACTCCGCGTCGACGACGTGCTCGACGTCAAGGATCGCGAGCAGCTCGCCGCCGTCGTGCTTGATCACGCCGCTGAGGATCCTCGAGTCAACCGTCGCCTGTACCGTGTCGGCGGCGTCGATCCGCTCGTCCTCGACCGACACGACCGCGGCGACGCGGTCCACGACGAACCCGAGCGGCACGCCGCAGTCGACGACGATCACGCGCGTCGCCTCGTCGGCGTCGACGGGCGGATAGCTGCAGCAGCTACGCAGGCTCACGACCGGCAGGACCCGCCCGCGGAGGTTCGCCAGCCCAACGAGGCTGTGCGGCGTCAGCGGCACCTTGACCGTGTCCGGCATCCGGATGATCTCCCGAACACGATCCATCGGAAACGCGAACAGCTCCTTCGCGAGCGAG
>JBEKRJ010000216.1:0-7349 GCA_049518835.1 Solirubrobacteraceae bacterium | reverse complement strand
GGGAGCGACGAGACGGCTTGACCGCTGCCACATCGGCGCGGGCGGCCGGCTTCATCGCTTGGTTGAGCGTTGGTCTCCGGACGTCAGCGGCGCGGCTTGGTCAGCGGCTGTTTAGTTTGGCAGCTGCCCGGCCCGCTTGGCTTCGAGCTTGCGGCGCTCTCGCCGCGCGCCGTGAATCTGGCCGGCCGCGTACCCGCCGCCCAGTGCGATGATTGCTGGGACGAACGCGAGCACGAGCGCGCTGACCGCGGCGATGACCTTCAGCACGAAGATGACGGCGATGACCGCCGCGACCACGGCAAGAACTGCTCTCATGGTGCCGACTATAGGACCCCGCCTCGACCGGGAGCCGTGAATCTGCCAACCCGCTCTCGCGCCAATCGTCCTCGGACAGCTTTCGTTCGAGCGCGCCCGGAGCGGCCCTCAGAGCGTCACGGGGCGCGCGAGAGTCGCAGGTGCGCAGGCCGCCTTGTCAGCTGGGGGTGGTTGGTCTGCAGGCGCCCGCCCGAGTCCGCTCATCACGCCCAGTCGCTCCGTCGCGGAGACCGCGACTGCTCGCCGTGCTCTGGCACCCGGGGCGCGCGACGGCGATCGTCCTGGCGTTACGGCGGCGGGTGGCGCCCACAGCGCCTGCGATGGTTCTGCCGCTCGAGGATGCCTCACGCTCATAACCGGTCACCCATGCACAAGCAGACGCCACGCAGGCCAAGGTCACGAGCGGGGTAATGTCGGTGACACCGTGGCGCTCGACGGCGTCATCCCGGGCGACGACAAGAGCCCGCGGTCGTTGATCGATCGGTCACGACAGCAGCGTCGCCGTCACCGATGGCCGCGGTCCACCCCGTCGTGATCGTGGGTGTCCAGTACGAAGCCGAATCCCATAAACGCAGTCAGCGCGTAAAGCAGCTCGTTGACCGAGGCGTGCAACCCAGACGGTCCCACCGCTCCCGTCACTGGTGAGCGCAAGGTGAGCATCTCGGCGTCGCTGCCACAATGCTCGAGCACGGCCTCAGGACGGTGTTCGCCGATCGGATCTCTTCCGACGACTGACCCCGACCGCGGCTCGGTCACCTTCACGCGGTACTGATCGGCTGATGCGGGACTGCACCGGCCGGCGCGAACGGTCGCGGCGCGAGCGAGACGCCCACATGTGACGGCTGCGAGCGCGACGACCACACGGTCCCGCTGCGCTCTCGCCGACATCACGAGCACGATAGATGCCGCCGCCCGCCGAGGCTTCGTAAGCGAACGCGCATGGGACGGCGGCCAGCCCCGGCCCGCGCCCACGCGCCACGAAGGGGCCACGACCGACTCGCGGCGCGAGTCACTCCCACTCCGGACGTCGCAGTGCCAGTATCTGTTCGTGGACTCGTTCCCGGACTTCGATCCACTGAGCGACGAGGAGCAGAAGGACCTCTTGGTCAGGCTTCTGGCCGAGGGGCCGAGGAACGGGACATCTCGGGACATCTCGGGACGAAACAGTCGAGTGCCCCCTACAGGCGCCGCATCCTGCACGGGAAGATCGACATCACCCGACGCCGAGCCGGCGAGGAGGAGGCGCCGGCGCGAAGGCGGGGCTGAACCTGGCGGATCTCGCTAACCCGAATCCGCCGGCCGTGTCGGACCAACGCGCTATCTGTTTCCCGTGCGATCTCATCACGGGCTGTCGGGGCCTGAGGATCGCGATCGCTCGCCATAACGCCGTTCTTTGACCGCTCCAGCGGCGACGGCCGCCTAACCAACGCTCGCTGTGAGGCGCGCTCCGCCCGGTGAGCGTTGGTGCTGCCACGCGATCGCTGCCGTTCCGAACGCCTTCGGCGTCGGCCTCTCCACGAGTGTCACAGCGTCGTCTGCCTGCCCTCCGAGCACGCTCCCAGCGCGCGCCCTTAGCAAGATTGACGGGATTCCAGATCTCTGCAAACGACCTGGGGCGACCTCGGCCACCTACCCCTTGCGCGAATGGAGGCGTCAGCGTGCCCGGCGGCGTGATCAGCTCCGACGGGGACCCCGCGGCACAACGATCGCTCAACGCGTCCTGTGGTGCGCTCGGCGAGCCGGCGCCGAGGCGAGCGATCCAACGTCTCTTGCCACGGGCTCGCGAAGAGGCTCGTGATCATCGCCTGCCGACGCATCCGTGCATAGGCACGGGTGGCTCGGCCGGCGCCAGCGATGTCGGCGAATGCGACGATCGCAATCCCACGAGCGGAAGCCCGCCGCGGCAGACGCCGGGCTTGCACTTTCATCGTGGCCGGGCCCCGACCGGACTTCTCCTGTCAACGGCAAGGAGGCGCCCGTCGCAGCTAGAGCGCGTGGGCGACGACGTCGGCGTGTCGATTCCTCGGCCGGGCGCTTTGGTCGACAGCGTGCATGAGGCGCTCGGGGGCGCGTTGGGATCCGCCGGCGGACGATGAGCCTTTCGCGCGGGTCTTGCGATGAGGGTTCGCCAGCTAGCCGGTGACGTCTCAGTTGAGCGTGGCTGGCGCCGAGGGTAGGTCTCAAGTCCCATTCTCAGGTCGGGTGGCTCACTCAGGCGAGCGAGCGCACGGGGCCCCCGGCGACTCGCCGCGAAACCAGGCCCGATGACAGCGCGCGGTGGGTCATGACGCGGGCGGGACTGGCGAACCCGCGAACGGGGGCAACCCGAGACTCCTTCGCTCAGTGACCATGGCGAAGAGAAGCAGGAGCGGTGCAGGGCGAGCCGTGCGTGAGTTATGACCTGTCTGCGCTGAATGGAATCGGTGAGGTGCCCGTAGGTTCGTGGAGATGAACTGCGGTTGGCAGTTCACTCGCCAGGGTGCTGGGATAGCTCGGGTCGTGGAACAGTTTGGCGGTCAGGGTGTGTGTGGTGCGGAACGTGGTGAAGATGAGAGCGGCCAGCAGGGCACCGGTCAGCGGTCCGGCGATGTAGACCCAGAGATGTTCGGTCTCAGGGGCCAGGAGAGCGGGAGCGAGACTGCGGGCCGGGTTGAGGCTGGTGCCGGTATAGGGTGCGCCCTGCCAGACCAGGGTGGCCACCAGCAGCCAGTTGCCCAACGGGGTCCATCGGGCGGTTCGGCGGCTGGACGTCATGAAGAAGATCATCAGAACGAGACTGGCGGTCATGGCACATTCCAGGCCGGCCGCATCGAGAGCGGTGAACCCGTGCCCCGGCTGGGTCGCGCCGAGATGCAATGCTCGGGCGGTGTGCCCCCAGGCCAGACGCAGGACGGCCACGGACGTGATGGCACCGAGTATCTGAGCGCTCACGTAGCCGGCGAGGTCATGGGGATGCACTTTGTGCTGAGTCCAGAAGGCGAGGGTGACGGACGGGTTGAGGTGCGCGCCGCTGCGGCGTCCGAGCGGGCTGAGGGCGACGAGGCTGCCGGTGCCGGCGAACAGCAGACCGGTGAGCAGCAGTCGCGCCGACATGCTGGGGAGGTTCTTGGCAATCGGGCTGGAGGGGCCGAAGTCGAGGAACACCGCGGACAGCCCGCCGGCGAGCAGGATCGCGGTGCCTAGGAACTCACATCCCCACGCAAGCCAATGCCAGCCGCCGTCGGCGGATTTTCGGGCCACCGTCGTCGTAATCCGGCCGGCGCGCCCGGTGACGATCCGCTCGAACGTCAGCGCGGGACCGGGCTTGCGCGAGGGGCGCCCAAGGGGGACCGGCACGTGGAGACCCGTTAGCCGTCGGCGTCTTCGGCGTTTGTGATCAGTGCCGCCGAGACCGGCGAGCCGAAAGAGACGTCATCGTGGCGCCGGCCGGCCAGAGCCCAGCGGACTGGGTCGGCGTAGGTGACGGTGCGTGCATCCAGGTCGAATGCGGTGGCGTGCCCTCGGATCATGCGCGCGCCGTGCAGGGTCGGGGCCAGCGGAACGACAGCCGACCGCGGGTCCACGGTCCCCACGGCCACGTCGGGCAGCAGCGGGGCGTACAGGAAGCCGTCGGTGGCCGATAGCACCGTGTCGTACACCCAGCCCGGCACAGCCGCTGGGCAACGTAAAGCCCGCCGAACCTCGAACCTACCACGACCGCCTTCGATCGCTGATCCGGGACCGCTTCGCTCACGACACCCCCCGGGACCAATTCGGCTCCGGGCTCACAGGCCGACGCTGCCCTGCATGATGCCCCCGTCGATGACGACGGTCGTGGAGGTCATGTAGCCGGCCTTCCCTGAGGCGAGGAACACGACCACGTCGGCGATCTCACTGGGTTGCGCCATGCGCCCGAGCGGGATTGCCTTGTCGAGGGCTTTCAGCTTGGCCGGGTCGCTCTCGGTGCTGGCGTTGATGGGAGTGCTGACCGCGCCGGGCGCGATGTTGACCACGCGGATGTCGTGTTCGCCGAGCTCCACGCCGGCGGTGCGGGTCAACATCCGGATGCCGCCCTTGGAGACGCAGTAGGCGATATTGCCGGGCATCGGCCAGTCCTCGTGCACCGAGGAGATGTTGAGCACCAGCCCGCCCCCTCCCTGGTCGATGAACTGCTTGGCGGCGGCCTGAGTGCCGAAGAAGGCGCTCTTCATGTTGATCGCGATGACCCTGTCAAAGTCCGCCTCGGTCGTATCGAGCAACGAGGTGCGGGTCTCGATCCCGGCGTTGTTGACCAGCACGTCCAACCGTCCGTACGTGTCCACGGCGGTTTTGATCATCTTCTGTAGATCGGCCGCCTGCGAGACGTCCGCCTGGACTCCGACCGCATGTCCGCCGGCGGCTTGCACCTTGGCGACCAACGAGCTGGTCTCCTCGGGATGCGCGACGTAGTCGATGACGACGTTGGCGCCCTCCGCGGCCGCGGCGAGCACGACGGATTCGCCGATCCCGCTGTTGCCGCCGGTCACCACAATCGATTTTCCTGACAGCAGCATCTGCGCTCCCGACCTCGAGGTTCGTCTGAGTCCTGCTGAGACGCTAGCGCCGTAGGCAAGGACGAGGCCGGTCGTGCTTGGTATGCGAGACTACGGGCGATGTCACGCATCGAGGACTACGCCGTGACGGGGACCTCCAGTCCGCCGCATTGGTCAGTAATGCCGGCTCTGTCGACTGGCTATTGCCTTCCCCGATTTGACTCCCCGGCCTGTGTTTGCGGCGCTCCCGGGCACCCCGGATGCCGGCCGCTGGCAGCTCGCGCCGTTCCGACGCGGCGCCCAGGCCAGGAAGCTGCCCACGACCTCAGCGGCCTGCGACCACGGCCATGTCGCGACGAAGTACGAGCCCTGGGAAACGGGATGCGTGCGGAACGTCTAAAGCGAGACGAGATCGCAGCGAGCTTCGAAAGGTCGACGACGACGCCGTTCGAGACGGTCGAGTAGCCGCCGTAGCTGTGGCCGCCCGACTTCGCGACGCTGTGGACGCCCTTAGAAGCGCCACCAGTTCACGGCGGCGGCGACGTCCTTCGCATCCAGCGGCTGGCGTGAACCGGACCGGGCAGTAGGGAACGGACAGCGGCGAAAGGCGTAGCTCGTTTAGTTGGCAGTGTCAGCCACTGGGGCGGACACCTCGGCGAAAGAGCGGTAACTGGCGAGATGTGCGGCGCGAGTTCGCGGATACAGCGCGGCAGCCACGTCGACGAACCCCTGCTGCGCGGGCGTGAGTGTCCGATCCGCTCGCCAGGCCAGCACGACGACGCGAGGCGGGACGATGCCGGTAAGGGGTGTCAACTCCACGCCCTCGTTGGTGCCGAGGTTCGTCCAAAGCTGGGGCAGAATCGCAACGCCGAGGCCTGCTCGCACCATTTCCTCGATCGCCGCGTTGTCGTCTGATCGAAAGACGATGTTGGGCTCGCCGAGTTGGCTGTCGAGGAAGGCGACAAGCGCGGTTGCGCTGCGGCAGGTGCGGTAGACGATCAGCGGCAGGCCGTGCAGCTGGCCGTGAGAGTCGATCCGCGTGGGCAGCAAGCCTCCGCGCTTGGAGACGAGGACGAACTCGTCGAGGACGAGTTCACGATAGGCGAACGTCTGTGAGTCGAGGGGAAGAAGCGCGAAGGCGAGATCGAGCGTTCCCTGCTTGACCTGCTGCAGGAGCCGAATGTCGTTGTTGCTCTCCACCGCCTCGATCTGCACTGCCGGATAGTCGCTGTGGTAGCGCTGGAGGACGTGAGGGAGGATGCGCGCGAGCGCGCTCTGGAATGCGCCGATGCGGATCGATCCGGCCTCGCCCCGTGCGAGATCGAGGAGATCTTGCCTGGCAACCGCGATTCGGGCCGTCAGCTCGTCGACGTGGCCCGCGAGGATGAAGCCCGCCTCTGTGAGCGTTGCCTGTGCGCGACCGGAGGAGCGCTCGAACAAGCGCTGCCCGACGATCTTCTCCAGGGCCGCGACTTGCTGGCTGACGGCCGGTTGGGTGTAGCCGAGCATCTCGGCGGCTTGTGCGAACGAGGCCGTCTTGGAAACCGCCGAAAACGCAGCCAAATGCCTGAGGTCGAGGCCAGGCCAAAGATCACTCAACATGATGAATCGACGGGCAAGTTGTTGTCTGTCGAATCTTACGCAAGGCGAAGTATCTTCTGTCGTGCGCCGACGGGTGGAGCGCGGGGCGACGTGGACGACTGTCCCGACTGTGGGTGAGGACTCTGCCTGATCTGTCCGCATGGGCACTACTGCTCGATCGCTCCACGGACCGCACGGAGATGCGCTTCGGAACGTGTAGGTCGAGTCCGGTGAGCGCCGGGCGAGATATTCGGCGAAACGCGTCCGGGCGCGAAGAGCCTCGCGGTTGCGGATCCTCTCCGCCTGACTGTCGCTCGATCTCCCAGATCGCTCTCGCGGTCGACAGGACCTCCTCGACCCGATCGGAGCCGACGAAAGCGACGCCGTCGTCGTCGCAGAAGACAATGTCCTTGGTTGTCACCCAGCGGCTGCCGATGCGCGCGCATGGCATCAGGGGCCCCGGGGGGCCGAGCCTCGTCGGTGGCACCGGATATGCGCCGTAGCTCCAGAGTGGAAACCGGATCCCACAGAGCTCGTCGCTGTCGCGGTGGAGACCCCAGACAACCAATGCCGGCCAGCTCGGCGCCTGCTGCCTCGAGCACGGCGAGGTCGCCGATGCAGGCCACGTCGCCGCGGCCCGCGTTGTCGACGATCCGTAGGTCGCTGTGCGGGGCGGCCTCGAACGCCTCGAGGAAGACGTCGACGCTGCCGTAGTGGCGGGGCAGGATCGCCCGCCCGGCAACCTTGGCGCCGGCAACCAGAGTGGCGATTCCCGCCGGCGCGGCGCGCAGCGGACCTCGACGCGGATGCAGGCGTCGAGGATCAGCGGCGTCGACAGCTGAGCGAACCCCTCGGACGCGCACGCATCAAACGGAAGCGGCTTGAGAGTGATGCAGAGAGGCTAGGGGCCGGCGCATCGGTCGAAAAGCAGAGGCCGATATT
>JBEKRJ010000215.1:0-7359 GCA_049518835.1 Solirubrobacteraceae bacterium | reverse complement strand
CGTGGTCGGTGCAGATCTGTGAGGTCTCCCCCAGGTTCTCGATCCCCGGCCCAACGAGGTTGCGCACCGACTGGTCATCGGGGCCCGGGCGCGGACCCGCAGGGGTCGTCGGGTTGGTCTGGTTGGGGACGATGATCGCGGGCGCGTCGTCGTCATCGAAGCCGAACGTCGTCGCGTCGCCGGTCGTCTCGCTGATCAGCTGGGGCAGGTTGGTGTCGATCTCGCCCACGTGCGCTGGAAGCCGGAACTGCCGCAGGGGGCCCCGCCGGCCTCTCCGGTGTCGTACTCGCACGCGACCATAACGCCGTTGCAACCCGCCTTCAGCGGCGGCCCGCCGTCATAGTGGTCGCCCTCGTCGAGTGAACAGAAACAGCGTGTTGCGCTTGGTGATGTGGTCGGCGGCGAGGCGGGCGAAGAAGGCCGCGAACGCCGCGTTGTACTCGCGCAGCTGCGCCTCGTGGCCGGCCTCGCCGGGACCGAACGCGAACCCGTGGTTGATGTCGTACTGGTCGTCGTGGACATCGGAGATGTAGGTGTAGGTGACCGGCACGCCCGCCCCCCGGCCGGCGGCGGTGTAGCTGAGCGCGTTGTTGGCCCCCATCCCGTCGAAGCCCGGGAAGCCAGGTTGCCGGTCTCGTCCGAGATCGTCGTCGTGGGCGTGGCGCCCGCTCCGTAGCTGCTCGGCGGCGGGTTCGTCTCGGCGTCGACGTTGCCGGGATCGGGCGCGGCGTTCGGGCCGGTGTTGGTCGCGTTGGGCGCGAACATGTCGTGCTGGCCCCCTCCGGGTCGGCGCTGCTCGCCGGCCCGTGGATCAGCGTGTACAGCGGGTCGTCGGCGCTCGTCGGGTCAGTTCAGTACTTGAACAGCGAGCTGTCGTTGGTCCCGGGGACGTCGGTGTAGCTGTCGCTGGTCGTGTGGCTCTTGGTCTGCTCGGGATCGAGGAACGGGTAGGTGTTGCCGACACCGCCGCCGAACTGATCCGGATACAGGCCGGTCTCGGTGCTGATGATCCCGTCGGAGGTGTGCGAGATCAGGACCGCGTGGTCGTTGGCCAGCAGCGTGCCGTTGTGGGTCATGAAGTCAAGCAGCGACGGAATCTGCTCGATGTCCGACGGCACGTTCGGGTTGTCGCGCTCGAGGTGGACGTTGTCGAACTGGATCACGGTCACGTGGCCGCGTGTGACCAACCTGTGAACTTGACAGCGTGCTCAGCTGGTCAGCAGCCGGACGATCGCGCCGATCCCGACGACCACGATCAGGCCGCGCAGCGCGGGGTCGGGCAGGCGCCGGCCGCCGCGGGCGCCGAGCACGCCGCCGACGATCGAGCCGCCGGCGATCAGCAGCGCCGGTCCCCACGCGACGTTGGCGACGAGCACGAACACGATCCCCGCGACCAGGTTGACCAAACCCGCGAGCACGACTTTGATCGCATTGATCCGCTGGAGCTGCTCGTCGAGCCCGAGGCTGAGGATCGACAGCAGCAGGATCCCTTGCGCGGCGCCGAAGTAGCCGCCGTACACGCCGCTGGCGAACACGCACGCGATCACCGCCCGCCCCGGCGCGCGCCCCTGCGCCGGGGTCGCGGGCCGGTGGGCCGCGAGCACGCGCGACAGGCGCGGCTGGGCGACGATCAGCACCAGTGCGATCACGATGAAGGCAGGCACGATCGCCTTGAACGCGGACGCCGGCAGGCTCAGTAGCGCAACGGCGCCGGTCACGCCGCCGAGCATCGACGCGACCGCGAGCGGGACGGTCCGCGCGCGCTGGCCGGCCAGCTCGCGGCGATAGCCAATCGCGCCGGTCGCCGAGCCCGGCACCAGCCCGATCGTGTTGGAGACGTTGGCGACCACCGGCGCGTAGCCGAACGCGAGCAGCACCGGAAACGTGAACAAAGTGCCGCTGCCGACGACCGTGTTGATCGTGCCGGCGACGATCCCGGCGGCGAAGATCGCGAGGGCGTGCAGGGGGCTCATCGGTGCGACGGGTCGCGGTAGGGTGCGACCGGCTAATCCAACCAGACGCGTTAGATTAGGGTCGCGGGTCCTTGCCCCGGCTCAGGAGGTTCGCACCGTGAGACTCGCCACCGTGATGACAAGCGCAGGGCCCCGGCTACATGTCCGCGGACGCACCGGGTACGTCGACGTCGCGCAGGCGTCCGGCGACCCGAGCCTGTCGGAGCTCGGCGCGCTCCTGAGCGGCGGCGCGCAGGCGTGGGAGCGAGCCCGCGCGGCGGCCGACCAGAACGGTCGCGAGGTGGCTGATTCGGAGCTTGGTCCCGCCGTCCCCGCGCCCCGCTGGATCCTCTGCCTGGGCCTCAACTACGCCGATCACGCGGCCGAGGGCGGCCGGCCACCGACTACCTGGCCGGAGGTGTTCGTGCGCGGCGCGCAGTCGGTCGCGGCGCCATACGGCGAGCTCGTCAAGCCGGCGCTCAGCCCGCGCTTTGACTACGAGGGCGAGCTCGCAATCGTGATCGGCCGCGGCGGTCGCTACATCCCCGCCGCGGAGGCGCTGTCGGCGATCGCGGGGTTCGTCGTCTGCATGGACGGGTCGGCGCGCGAGTGGCAGCGCGCCTCGAGCCAGTGGACCGCGGGCAAGAACTTCGACGGGACGATGCCGATCGGGCCTGAGATCGTCAGCACCGACGAGGTCGACGTCGCCGACGTCCAGCTGACGACGGTGCTCAACGGCGAGGTGATGCAGTCGGCCCGCACCTCGCAGATGATCTTCGACGTCCCGCGGACGGTCGAGTTCATCTCGTCGTTCACGACCCTGCAGCCCGGCGACGTGATCGCGACCGGAACGCCCGCGGGGGTCGGCTTCGCCCGCAAGCCGCCGGTGTGGCTGGCGCCCGGTGACGTGCTCGAGGTGTCGATCGAAGGCGTCGGCAGGATCGTCAACCGTGTCGTCGCCGAGCAACGCGAGCAGGCGGCGCAGTGGCCCTGGCAGGCGCCCACTCGGAAAAAGCAGTGAAAACGCACTCATCTGTAACTGTGGCTCATCACCTCGTGCCATAACCGCCGCGCCGCCGCGCACAGAGCGGCTCTCAACGACGTCGAGATATATCCTTGTACGTCACTTCCCTGGTGACGGTCTGCAGCAGCTGCGCCCCGCGAGTGTGTCGCGCCGGACTGCAGGTTCGGTCGAGCGCCGTTGGGCCGGAACCAGTCACTGAGACGTGCTTGCCGCCACTCCCACACCGCTGCGCTCGGCGACGTTTCGCCACATTGCCGCTGCCTACACGATCAACCAGCTCGGCAACTGGATCGGTGACGTCGCGCTTGCGATCCTCGTGTTCGACCGGACCGGCAGCGCGCTCGCGACCGCGGCGCTGTTCTTGGCCCTGCGGTTCGCGCCGGCGGCGTTGGCCCCAGTTATCACGAGCCGCCTGGAGGTGCTGGCCGCGCAGCGGGTGCTGCCTGCGATCCACCTCGTGGAGGCGTTGATCTTCGCCTCGATCGCATGGCTGAGCGCGAACTTCTCACTGCCGGCGGTGCTCGCGCTGGCGATCCTCGACGGCGTTCTCGCGATCACCGCGAAGGCGCTGACGCGCAGCTCGACGGCGGCGCTGCTACGCCCCCAGGGAGCGCTGCGGCGCGGCAACGCGATCCTCAACATGGGCTTCACCGCCGGCAGCGCCGTCGGCCCGGCGCTCGCCGGCGCGCTCGTC
The DNA here is from genome assembly GCA_049518835.1 of Solirubrobacteraceae bacterium. Classification (GTDB taxonomy): domain Bacteria; phylum Actinomycetota; class Thermoleophilia; order Solirubrobacterales; family Solirubrobacteraceae; genus Palsa-465. Next base: position 3,689 of record JBEKRJ010000215.1, on the reverse strand, counting down.
GGCGCGTTCGGCCCCGCCTCCGCGCTGCTGGTCGACGCGGCGACGTTCGTCGCCGTCGCCGCGATCCTCGCCACGACCGCCGGGCTGACACTGGAGCGCCACCGCGCCAGCCGCTCGCTGGACCGGCTGCGGGCCGGGGTGCACGAGGCGTGGTCGTGCCCGGGCATCAGGCGGCTGCTGGTCGCCCAGGCGCTCGCGCTGGTGTTCTTCGCGGCCGTGGTGCCGATCGAGGTCGTGTTCGCCAAGCGCACGCTGCACGCGGGCGACTCGGGCTACGGCGCCCTGCTGGCGGCGTGGGGCCTGGGCATGATCGGCGGCGGCGGCGCCTACGCCGCCGCGGCGCGCGTGCGGTTGGTCGTCGTGCTCGCGGTCAGCACCGCGCTGGTGGCCGCCGGCTACGCGGGGCTTGCGGTCGCACCGAGCCTAGCGGTCGCGTGCGCGTTCTCGGCGGTCGGGGGCGTCGGCAACGGCGCGCAGTGGATCGGGGTGCTGACCGCGGTGCAGGAGGCCGTCTCGAGCGCCAGCCAGAGCTCGGTGATGGCGCTGCTGGAGGGCATCAACCAGGTGATGCCGGCGGTGGGATTCCTGCTCGGCGGCGCCGTCGCAGCGCTTGCCTCGCCGCGCGCGGCCTATGCCGTGGCCGCCGGCGGCGTGATCGTCGTGCTGCTGGCGGCGGCGACGCGGCCGCCGGGCAACCTCGACGCGACCGCGTCGAGTTCTTGAGCTAAGGGCCCGCGGGGGCCCTAAGCTAACTACTAAGGGCGCACGCCCTAGGGGCTCACGGGGCGAGCCGCTGCACCGCCCACCCGCCGTCCCCGCCGGCGGCGTAGATCAGCCGATCGTGCAGCCGATCCTCGCGGTGTTGCCAGAACTCATAGCTTTCGGGGATCAGCCGAAACCCGCCCCATGCGCGCGGCAGCGGCAGCTCGGCGCCCTCGTGCTGTGCCGCGAGCGCCGCGACGCGTCGCTCGAGCGCCGACCGGCTGTCGACCGGGCTGCTCTGCGCCGACGCGAGCGCGCTCAGCTGACTGCCACGGGGGCGACTGCGGACGTAGGCGGCGGATTCCTGCGCGGTGGTCGGCTGCGCCGCCCCCTCGATCCTCACCTGGCGCCCAAGCGCGTCCCAGTAGAACAGCATCGCGGCGCGCGGGTTCGCGGTCAGCTCGCGGCCCTTGCGGCTCTCGTAGTTGGTGAAGAACACGAACCCCTGCTCGTCGAAGCGCTTGACCAGCACGATCCGCACCGACGGCCAGCCCTGCGGCGAGCAGGTGGCGACCGCCGCGGCCTCCGGCTCGCGCACGCCGGCGCTCGCCGCGTCCTGAAACCAGGCGTCGAACTGGCGCAGCGGATCGGGGTCGACGTCGGCCTCGCGCAGCGGTGTAGCGAAGTCCGGCACGGGCGCATTATCTGCGCTGGCGAGATTCGTCGCCCGGCAGGCGTGATCTTGCGGCCTAAGCCGCCTGCTCGCGCACGTCCCAGCCGACGGGGACGGGCCCGCTCGGCCCGTCTCCTCGGCGACCGGGATGAGCTCGCCGGGGCCCTTAGGGCGCGGGTCCTTACTGCTCGGTCTGCTCGGTCAGCGGCGTGCCGACGATCTTGCCCGGATTGAAGTTGGCCCCCGGATCGAAGCCTTCGAACAGCGCCTGCAGCATCGCCACCCCGGCCGGCGAGATGTCCTCCTCGAGCCAGCGGGCGTGCTCGGTGCCGACGGCGTGATGATGCGACAGGGTCGCGCCGCAGTCGACGAACTGCTGCTGGATCGCCGACTTGACGACGTCGTACTGCTCGAGTCCCTCGCGCGATCCGACCGGCTTGAACGCGAACGTGAAATACAGGCAGGCGCCGGCGCGATACGAGTGCGACAGGTGGCACATGATGTAGCCGACGACCCCGAGCTCGCCGAACGCCCCGTGGGCGGCGGCCATGACTCGCTCGTACAGCCTCGGCAACTGGCTCCACGGGGCCGCCGTTTCGGACACATCGGCGAGCGTGCCGCGGTCGAGCAGGTAGTCACGAATGTATGGGGTGTCGAACTTCTTCTGGTCGTAGAGCACGCCGGGACCACGCCCAATGCAGATCGCACCGTGCTGACCGAACAGTTGACCGACGGCGCGGCGCTGCGCGGTGACGTGGCGCTCTGAGCCCTCGTAGCCGACGAACCCCAGGCACATCGCCGCGGGGTCGACGCTGCGCCGCTGCAGGTAGCGCGACAGCGCGGCCGATTTCAGCCGGTCAAGCGGCGTCGGCGCCTTACGGGTCGAGAACGAGAACGCCGTCTCCGGCGCATCCGAGACACGGGTAAGCGTCGGCGAGACCTCGCTCGCAGCCAAGTCGCGCATCGCCGCCAGGCTATCGCCCCAGGTCGGGAACAGGTAGCCGAGGATCACGCGGGTGCGCGGCACGCGATGGACCTGCACCGTCGCTTCGCTGATGATCCCGAGCCGCCCCTCGCTGCCGAGCACCATCTCGCGCACGCTGGGGCCCGTCGACGTGCTCGGGATCGGCCTGATCACGAGCATCCCGGCCGGCGTCACGACGCGCAGCCCGCGGGTCAGATCAGCGATGTCGCCGTACTTGTCCGACTGCATCCCCGACGAGCGCGTCGCAATCCAGCCCCCGAGGGTCGAGTGCGTGAAGCTGTCCGGGAAGTGCCCGACGGTCCACCCGCGCGCGTTGAGCTGGCGCTCGAGGTCAGGGCCGAACACGCCGGCCTGAACCCGCGCCAGCCCCGAGAGCTCGTCGATCTCGAGCACGCGATCGAGGCGGCCGAGATCGACCGACAGCACCGGACGCGTCTCGCTCGTCGGAGCCTCCAGGCTGCCGGAGATGTTCGTGCCGCCGCCGAACGGCACGAGCACGGCCTCGGCCTCGATCGCCGCGTTCACGACCGCGGCCAATTGTTGCTCGTCAGCCGGGCGAACGACCACGTCGGGCAACCGTGCGAGCTCCCCGCGGCGGTGGCAGACGAGGTCGCGCAGGCTCTTGCCGCGCGCGTGGACGACACGATCGAGGCCATCGGTCGAGACCCACTCCCCACCGACGGCGCGCTCGAGGGCGAGCCACAGGCTCGAGGGCACGCCCGAGTCCGTGATCCGCAGCTCGTCGAACGCCACCGGTCGCGAGACGTCCCGATCGACGTCGATCGCGAGGTTGCGCTTGAGAAACGGACCGAGCTCTGGCTTGTCCTCGTGGGTGAAGGAGACGTTGTGTTCCCCCCACCCCCACCATTTCATCGCGCGCATCGATCTCCTCTAGTCTCGCCGGGGCAGTCGTTCGGCACGACAACCACCTACCCGGTCCCTGCGCTCGAAGCCAGTCTCGCACAGCGCGAGAACCAAGGACTCGCGATTCCCACGATCCTGCTGATCCGCCACGCCCAAGCGTCATACGGCGCCGCGGACTACGACGTGCTCTCGCAGCTCGGCGCTCAACAGGTGACGGCGCTCGTCGACGGGCTGGAGCGCCGCCGGATCGTGGCGGCGCGCGTGATCTGCGGCGGCCTGCGCCGCCAACGCGACACGGCCGCGCCGTGCGCAACGGCGCTCGGCGTTCAGCTGACCGTCGATCGGCGCTTCGACGAATACGACGATCGCGACATCATGACCCACTACGCGAGCGTCGCGGCCGGGCTGGAGCGCCAGCCGCGCGATCGCGCGTTGAGCTCCCGAGAGTTCCAGCAAGTCCTCGAC
>JBEKRJ010000214.1:0-7378 GCA_049518835.1 Solirubrobacteraceae bacterium | reverse complement strand
GGGTGAAGTCGTCGACGTAGTCCGACAGGCGCGGGAAGCCGAGCGCGACGTTGACCGTTCCCGCCTTGCTGGGGACCCAGATCGACTGGACGACGCCGCCGTAGTTGGTGATGTTGACCTTCATCCCGCGGCCATTGGTGAGCGTGAAGAGCTTTACGGCCGTGCCGTTGACCGTGCCCCACGGCTCGCTGGTGACCTTCAAGGCGCCGCTCCCAGTCGTCGTCGGCGACTTGCCGTGCGACTTCTTCTTCTTGGCGGGCGCCTTGCTGTGCGACTTGGTGGCGGCGTTGGAGCTACGGGCACTCGCCGAGCCTCCCACGGCCAGCATCCCGATTGCGACCGCGAGCATGCCGGCGATCGCCAAGACAAGCAGCCGGCGGCTGCCTCGGAGGGGGTACTGCATTGATCCTCCCATCGGTTGCGCTTGCCCCGGCCGTGGACTTACGCAAGCTTTTGGACGTAACAAGCCAGTTTTATACCCGAACCGGGCGCGTTGTGAGCGCTCACATGCCGCGTGCGCCCGGGCCTCCCTCAGGGCGCGGGGGGTCCGCCGAGCTCAGACCCTCAAGAAGCGCCGCAGCGAAAGGCCCGAGCCGAGCGCCGAGACGAGGATGCCGGCGCCCAGCAGGATGCTCACCAGCGCCGGGAAGGGGATCGTGCGCGGCGCCGCGATCAGCGTCCAGTTGTTGGCGAGCGGGTCCAGCAGCGCGATCTTGGTGACCGCCAGCACGCCGATCGCCAGCAGCGCTCCGAACGCGCCGACGACGGTGCCCTCGATCACGAACGGCCAGCGGATGAACCAGTCCGTCGCGCCGACGAGCTTCATCACCTCGACATCGCGTCGGCGGGCGTACAACGACAGGCGGATCGTGTTCGCGATCAGCAGCACCGACGCGAGCGTCAGCAGCACGGTCAGCACGGCCGCGGTGATCGTCACGAGGTTGGTCACCTCGAGCAGCTTGCGGGTGTCGTTCTTCTTGTTCGAGACGCTGCCGATCGCGGCGTCGATCGGGTGCCCGCCGGGCGTCAGCGCGCTGTTGATCGCCAGCACGTTGCTCGGGTTGTCGGGCAGCACGTGAAAGGTGTCGGGCAGCGGGTTTGAAGTCAGCAGCGCGTACGCCTGCGGGTCCTCCTTGGACTGCTGCTCGTAGGCCTGCTGCTTTGACTCGAACTGCACCGACTTGACGTGCGCGATCGCCCGCAGCTCACCCTGGACGCGGGTCTCGTCGGCCGCCGTCGCGGTCGTCTTCATGTAGACGTCGACCATCACCCGGCCACGGACGCTGTCGGCGGCGCCCTTGGTCGCCTGCACGATCGGGATGAACACGCCGAGCACGAGCATCGTCACGAGCACCGTCGCCAGGGCGGCGAAGCTCGGGGCAGCATTGCGGCGCATCGCGCGCCCCGCCTCGCGCAGGAAGAACGGGAACTTCACCGGCTACAGCCCCGGCGGGCGGACGGACGGGGAGCGCATCCGCTGCGCGAACTCGCGGGTCGTCTCGTCGCGGGCGTACAGGCCGGTGGCCTCGTCGCGGACGATCCGCCCGCGTGAGAGCTCGAGCACGCGCCGGCGCATCTTGTCGACCATCGCCTGGTCGTGCGTGGCGACCAGCACCGTCGTCCCGGTGCGGTTGATCCGGTACAGCAGCCGCATGATGTCGATGCTGGTCTCCGGGTCGAGGTTGCCCGTTGGCTCGTCGGCGAGCAGCAGCGGCGGGTGGTTGACGAACGCGCGCGCGATCGAGACGCGCTGCTGCTCGCCGCCCGACAGCTGGTCGGGATAGTTGTGCAGCTTCGTCGACAGCCCCGTTAGGTGCAGGGTGTGTGGGACCTTCTGGCGAATCTCCTTGCGCGAGCCGCCGGTGACCTGCAGCGCATAGGCGATGTTGTCGTATACGGTCCGGCTCGGCAGCAGCTTGAAGTCCTGGAACACGACGCCGACGTTGCGGCGGAAGAACGGGATCCGCTTGCGCTTGATCTGGCTGAGATCGTGGCCCGCGACCCGGATCACCCCATCGGTCGGCTCGAGCTCCTTGATCAGCAGCCGCATCACGGTCGACTTCCCCGAGCCCGTGGACCCGACGAGGAACACGAACTCGCCTCGATCGATCGAGAACGTCGCCTGGTCGAGCCCGACGTCTCCGGGCGCGTAGTGCTTGGACACGCCGCGGAACTCGATCACCGGCGCGCCGCCCGCCGAAGCGCCCTCCGGCCGGTGCCGCTTGGCGCTCGCGGGCGCCGGGCGCGCGGGCGTCGCGCCGCTGTGCGGGGCACCCACGCCGGCGCGTCGTGCGGAGCGATGTTGAGACTTTGAACGAGCCATCGGTGCGGGCCAGCGTACACGGGGATCCCGAACAGCGCCCGTTCGCGGGCCGCCTGCAACGCGGATTGCAGCAAGCAGGAAACGGCGTGTGGACGTGCTCGCTACCGTTGTGGCGGGATGTCTGCGATCACTGAAACGACGCTCAGCAACGGCCTGCCGCTCTATCGAGTGGCCATCGAGGGGACTCGCGCGGTGACGCTGCTGGTGGCCTTCGACGCCGGCGCGCGCACCGAGCGCCCGGACGAGAACGGGATGGCGCACTTCCTCGAGCACCTCGTGTTCAAGGGCGGCGAGAAGTACCCGACCTACCGCGACGTCAACGAGGCAGCCGAGCGGATCGGGGCGGTGCTCAACGCCTACACGAGCCATGACCTCGTGGCGTTTCACATCACCGCCCGAGCGCAGCGGGCGCCCGAGGCGGCCGACCTGCTGACCGACTTCGTCGGGCGCCCGCAGCTCGACGCCGGCGAGCTCGATCGCGAGCGCGGCGTCGTCGTGCAGGAGATCGCCCGCGCCGACGATCAGCCCGCCACCGTGGCCGAGCATTTGATCGACGAGGCCGCGTTCGGCGACCACCCGCTAGGACGGCCGGTGCTCGGCAGCACCGAGCACATCCGCGACACCTTCACGCGGGAGGCGATCGTCGCGTTTCGCTCCCGGCGCTGGTCGCCGGCGCGCGGGGCCGCGTTCGCGGTCGGCAATCTCGCCGGCCTGGGCGCGAACGGCAACCTCGAGGCGCTGTTCGGCCGCTTCGCGCCGCAGCCGCTGCCCGAGCCCTACGAGCCCGCGCCGCCGTTCTCGCCCCGCGTGCTCGTACGCGAGCGCGAGTCCAACCAGTCGCATTTGCGGATGTCCTACCGGCCGCGGCTCGACGTCGCCGACGCGCGCCAGCGGGCCGCGCTGGTGATCTACTCGACGCTGTTGGGCGGCTCGATGGGCTCGCGCCTGTTCGACGAGATCCGCGAGCAGCGCGGGCTGGCCTATTCCGTCCACTCCGTGCCGCATGCTTACGCCGATGTACCGGTGTTGCAGCTGTCGGCCGGCTTGGAGTCGAGCAAGTGCATCGAGGCCTACAGGCGGATGCGCGAAATCGTGACCGAGCTGCGCGAGCATGGCCCGACGGCGTCCGAGGTCGAGCGCGCACGCGCTTACGCCGCCGGGGCGCGCGCGATCGCCTTCGAGAACACCGGCGCGGTCGCGCGCCACGCCGCCCAGCAGACGGTCGTCTACGGCGAGGACGTCGATCCCGACAAGTCGATCACGCTGCTCGACGAGGTGTCCTTCGACGAGGTTCGCCAGATCGCCGCCGACGTCGCCGACGAGCTGTCGGTCGCGGTCGTCGGCCCGCACACGGTGGACGAGCTGGAGTCCCTCTGAGAGGGCTTTAGGGCCCGCGGAGGACTTAGTGCGGGGATTTTTGACGAGGCTAAGCCGCACGCTGCGCTCGGGCTCATGGCCCAGCTGAGGCGCTGGCGCGGCCGAGCGTGCCGGCTGGCCGTCGCCCTCGGGTTGATCGCAGGCGGATGTGGCTCGAACTCGCACTCCCCCAAGCCGGCGCGGGTCGCGCTGACCGGCAGCCCCACCCCGCTCACCGGCCGCCCGGCCGCGCTCCGGCGCCCGGCGCCGGCACCGGTGCCCGTGGCGCCCGAGGCCGGGTCGCTGCGCACGAGCCTCGATCGCCTGCTGGCGCCCGCGGGGCCCCAGACCGGTGCGCTTGTCTTCGACATGACCGCGCGGGCGTCCGTGTACGCAGTGCGCGACCGGGTCGGCCGGCCGCCCGCGTCGGTCGAGAAGCTGTACACCTCGGTGGCGGCGCTGCGCGAGCTGGGGCCCAACGCCCGCCTGACGACCACCGTGCTGGGCACCGGGCACCTCGGCGCCGGCGGCATTTGGCACGGCAACTTGTACCTTCGTGGCGACGGGGACCCGAGCTTCGGCGACGGATCGTTTAACCGCGTGTGGGAACAGGGGTACGGTCCGACCGCGGCGCAGCTCGCCGTGCAACTGCGCCGCGACGGGATCCGCAGGGTCGCCGGAGCGCTGATCGCCGACGCCTCGCGCTTCGACGACAAGCCCGGCGGGCCCGCGACCGACTTCGCGCCCGATGTCCCCGACTACGGGGGCGAGCTGAGCGCGCTGACCTACGACCACGGCGCGACGATCGCCGGATGGGGCTCGCCGGCGACGTTCGCAGCCCACGAGCTGGCGCTGACGATGCGGGGGTCCGGCGTCTGGGCGCTTGCGGCGCACCGCACCGGGAGGACGCCGTCCGGCGCCCGCCGGCTCGCGTCCGTGTCATCGCCGCCGCTGCGGGAGCTGCTGAAGCTGATGGACGTCCCGTCCGACGATCTGTTCGCCGACCTGCTGACCGAGCAGCTGGGGAGTCGCTTCGGCACGGGCGGGAGCATCGCGGCCGGTGCGCGCGTGATTGCCGGGCAGATCGTCGCGTACGGCCTGCACCCGACGATCGTCGACGGATCGGGACTGTCACGCGCCGACCGCAGCACCCCGCGCGAGATCGTCGACCTGCTCCGCAAGGTCTGGCGAACCCCGGTCGGCAACGTCCTGCGCGACGCGCTGCCGATCGTCGGCCAGACCGGGACGGTGGCGTCATTCGGCGTCAAGACGCCCGCCCAGGGACATTGCATCGCCAAGACCGGCACGCTGAACTTTGTCACCAATCTCGCCGGCTACTGCCACACGGTGACCGGCCGGATGGTCGCCTTCGCGCTGTTCATCGACGGCCCCGCCAACTGGCAGGCGTACGCGATCCTCAGCAAGTCAGTCGCCGCGATCGCGCGCTACTGAAGGGCTCCCGAGCGTGGTCGCAGGGTTAAGAGTCGACCAAATCTCTTGCCCGACCGTTGCGCGAGCCGGCCCGCAGGCGCGAGAATCAAGGGTCGTGGAGGTCAGCAGCGAGGTCAGCCGTCGCGAGCTGCAGCGCTACCTGGACCGGATCGGGGACCGGTGGCCGATCGACGTGGCGTTCCTCAGCGGCGCCCGGATCGACGACGAGCGCGGCGCGCTGCCCCAGCGCGAGCGGGGCCCCGAGTTCATCGTGGTCCTCGTCTCCCCTGCCTACGAGGGGATGCCGTGGCTCGAGCGCGTGTACCAGGCCGCGTCGCTGTGGGACGCGCTCGAGATGGGCGCGCCGGCCGACGTGCACTGCTACACGCCGGCGGAGTTCGAGCGCAAGCGCGGCTCGATGCCGGCCGTCCGCCAAGCGGTCGAGCAAGGACTCGACATGCTCGCGATCCCGGCATGACCGCCCCCGGCCATAACCGCCACCGGGCATAACCGCCCCCGGCCATAAACCGCCCGCCGGCAGCACGCCCCACTCAGCTGATCGCCACCATCCGCTCGATCGGCACCCGCGCGCGAGCGGCGATCTCGGGCGCCACCGTGACCTCGTGCACCCCGTCGCGCAGCGCGTCGCGCAGCTTCGGCAGCGTGATCATCTTCATGAAGCGGCAGTGCGCGGCCTCGTTGGCGGCGATGAAGTCGAGCTCCGGGGCGGCTTGGCGCAGCGGGTACAGCATCCCGGTCTCGGTCGCGACGATCGCGGTGCCGGTCCGGTGCTCGCCGGCGTAGCGCAGCATCCCCCCGGTCGAGAGCATGTGCACGCCGTCGGCGTCGATGTCGCCGGCCGCGACGTACTCCATCACGCTCGTCGAGCAGCCGCACTCGGGGTGGATCAGGAAGTCGGCGCCGGGATGGGCGGCGCGCACGGCGGCGATGTCGTCGGGCCGGATGCCGGCGTGGACGTGGCATTCGCCGTCCCAGACGTGCATCCGCCGGCCGAGCGACTTCTCGACGTAGGCGCCGAGGAACATGTCGGGGCCGAACAGGATCTCGGTGTCCTCCCCGTGCTCGCGGTAGATGTGCTCGACGACCTTGACGGCGTTCGCGGACGTGCAGCAGTAATCGGTCTCGGCCTTGACCTCGGCGGTCGTGTTGACGTACATCACGACGACCGGCGCGACCGACGCAAAGCGCGCCTTCCAGTCGCGCAGCTGGGCGGCCGTGATCGAGTCCGCCAGCGAGCAGCCCGCGTCGGGGTCGGGGATCAGGACCCGCTTCTCGGGACACAGGATCGACGCCGTCTCGGCCATGAAGTGCACGCCGCAGAACACGATCGTGTCGGCGTCGGCGTTCGCGGCCTGCTGGGAGAGTCCGAGCGAATCGCCGACGTAATCGGCGACGTCCTGGATCTCGGGCAGCTGGTAGTTGTGGGCGAGGATCACCGCCCCGCGCTCGCGCGCGAGCGCACGAACCTCGTCCTGCAGAGCGGGAATGTTCTCGAGCATCAGCGGTGCGCCGGGCGCACCGAGCATCGGTAGGTTCATGGCAGCGGTTCGAGCAGCAGGGACAGATCGAGTGCCGGGGCGCTGTGGGTGAGGGCCCCGACGGACACGAAGTCTACGCCGGTGGACGCGATCTCCCGGAGCGTTTCGAGCGTCACGCCGCCGCTGGCTTCCAGCTGCGCGCGGCCGGCGACGTGCGCCACCGCCTCGCGCAGCCGCGCGACGGTCATGTTGTCGAGCAGCAGCCACGGCGCGCCCGCCTCCAGCGCCTCGTCGACCTCCGCGAGCGTCCGGCATTCGACCTCCAGCGGCAACCGAGGCGCATACGCCCGCGCTCTGCGCACCGCCTCCCCCACCCCGCCGGCGAGCGCCGCGTGGTTCTCCTTGATCAGGATCGCGTCGTACAGGCCGGCGCGGTGGTTGGTGGCGCCGCCGGCGGCCACGGCAGCCTTCTCGAGCTCCCGCAGCCCGGGCGTCGTCTTGCGCGTGTCGAGCACCCGTGCGCCCGTCCCCTCGACGGCGCGCACACACCGCGCCGCGAGCGTGGCGACGCCCGACAGCCGCTGCAGGAAGTTCAGCGCCGTGCGCTCGCCGGTCAGGATCGCGGCCGCGGAGCCCTCGATCGCTAGCACCGGCCCCCGCTCGCGCCACTGCCCCTCGGCGGTCAAGCGCTCGATCGAGACCTCGGGATCGAGCGTGCGCAGCACCCGCGCCGCGACGTCGATCCCGAACACGACCCCGGGCGCCTTCT
>JBEKRJ010000213.1:0-7404 GCA_049518835.1 Solirubrobacteraceae bacterium | reverse complement strand
GCCGCGGGGTGGCTGCGATCCTTGCTGTCAAGTTCACTGCGTTCATCCTGTCTTCCTCCTGTGGTGGGGCCGTTTGGGGCCGGGTTGGTTGGTATGGACGCAGCCGTGAAGCACGCGGACGATGCCTGTCCAGCAGAAGAACCGGACTCCCGCCTTACCGCCGGCCAGACACCGACCAACACCTCGATAGCGCGCGCTTGCGGATCGGGTGCGACTGCATCGCCGGCGGGACTCTCTTCTGCTTGACCGGCTCCGTCCGCGTGCTCACGCTGAGCGGACATCACGACCAACCCGGCCCCAAGACAGGTCACACCACAACCGGAGGAAGGGCGGCTATGGACATCGTGAACTTGACCGCCCGGCTCGCAGCCAGCCGACGACGGCGAGATCGCACGGCACACCACCGTCTCTGACGCTCGCGGGAACCGGGGGTGCGTGCCGCGTCCGCGGCGCGGGCCGCGAACGACGGGCCCGGCGGGCTCGTGAGACATGACGACATTCGCGGCAAGGCCGCAGGCGGCCGTCATGCGGTTAGCTCGCCGCCGGCCCCGGGCTGGTCGCGGGCTCAGGCCGGCGGTGACGCCAAGACACCCGGGGCCTACGGTGGCCAGGCAAGCCAGAAGGACGACGCCGAGCGTCCCCTGGGCGTGGGCGGGAGAACAGCAATGCTCCACGGCCACCGCGACGACGACCGAGGGGATCCCGGAGGGCTGCGGGCCGGCCGCGGCGAACATCCGGTTCTCAGCCTTGACCCCGTGGGCTGGCGCCGGGTTGCGCTTACCGTCGTGGGACGCGTCGTCGAGCATGTCGGCGGTGTCGGTGTTCGGGATCGTCGGCGGCGGGTCGTGCGGGCCTGGGCTCGAGCTCGGCGCACAGGCGACCGGGCCGCGTCCGGTCTTGCTCGGCGTGGAGCTCCGTGCGACGGTCTGAGACCTTGTCAACCGGCACGCCGTAGATCCGCGCTTGCACGTCGTCGGGGAGGTCGCCGCCGACGCGAAACAGCTTGGCGGGCATCAACCGCCGGCGCGCGTACGCCTCAGCGTCAGCGTCGCGATACGGCGCGTCATCCCACCACCGCTTGCGCGTTAGCTGTTGCTGCTCGAGCGCCATCGCGTACTCGCACTTCGCGAGCACCCAGCGCTTGTCGGGATCGTCGTAGGGCAGCGCATCGAGCTCGGGCCGCAGGTAGGCCCGGTCTGGGCCGGCTAGCGCCGCCCACGGTTTGATGTGGTTGTGCTCGATCAGGCACATCGGCTTGTCCTTTCGTCGTTGGCATCGAGCAAGGCCCGCGCGGCGGCGGGCCTTGCTCGCGGATACCTCCTTACGTTCAGGAGCGGAATTGCTCGCGCAGGGTGTCGCGTGCTTGCTTCTGCAGGCTGGCGACACGCCCGACGCTGATGCCGAGCAGGCCAGCGGTCTCGGTCTGCGTGTAGCCGGCGACGTCCGCCGCGAGCGCGTCGCGCTGGCCGGCGGGGAGCTTGGCGACCGCGTCGAGCACTTCAAGCGCTTCGACCGTGCGCTGAACGTCCTCCGTGCGGCTGCACCACCGGCGGTCCTTGGCGATCGCGTCGCCGGCCGGATGCGGCAGAGGCTCGACAATGCGGTCCTCCTTGCGGCGCTTGATCGCGAGCCGAACGGCCTCGCGGTAGGCGACCGTCCGCAGCCACCGCCGGGGCCGAGGATGACCGGGTCGGCGGATCGCCGCCTCCTCGAACGCGTACTGCACCGCCTGGCGGATCTCCCGCGCGAACGGCCGCACCCGGCTGCGTCTGGCCATCTCGGTCACGTCGATCACGATGTAGGCGCGTAGCTCGCGCCACGCCGCTTCGAGCTGCTCGTCGGTGATCGGCCGCTCGACCCGCTCGCCCTGGCTGCTGCCGTTGCCCTGCTGCGCGTTGCTCCCCATCTGCGGACCTCCTCCTGCGGTTGGTTTGAACATGGCCGAGGCGAAGGCGAAGGCGACCGGCGCCGTCAAGCAGAAGAACCGGACTCCCGCCCTACCGCCGGCGCGACCCCGCACCGGGATCTCGGTGCACGCCAACGCCGGTCGCAGACCCGTCGTGGCGCCGGCGGGGCCCTTCTTCTGCTTGACGGCGACGAGAGCCGAGCCAAGGTCCGAAGGTCTGTTCAAGCCACCCGCGGGAGGGGTTCAGACGGCTGGGGATCGGCCGCCGGCCGGCAACGGCGGCAGCCAGGGAGCGGAGGCCGGGGGCGGCTTCGGCCGGCGGCGTCGCCGACCGTTCACGTGGCGCTCGCGTGCTCTATCGGGCTTTGCCGCGGGCGTGCTGGCCTTCGGCGATCAGGCGGCGGCCGCGGCGCGGAGTCCGGGACGCGACGGCAACGCTGACCGACGATCCTCTGCCCGGGGGTAGGCGATGGGCCGCGGACGCGGCCGGCGAAGACGCGACCGTGTACGGCGTGAAGAAGGCAGCCGCGGTTGGTTGCTCGCGCGGCCAGGCCTGTGAGGTTCAATCCACGATCCGCCTACCGCCCGACCCACGCAGAGAGAAGGGGTTTGCCTGTGCCGCTGACCCAGATCCAGCTCGCGGCCGCCGTCGCCGACCGCGCCGAGCTCAGCAAAGCCGACGCGAAGCGAGCGCTCGCGGCGCTCGAGGAGATCGTGCTCGAGCAGCTCGCCAACGCCGAGAAGGTGCGGATCGGCGGGCTGGTGCAGCTGACCGTCCGCGTCAAGCCGGCGTCCAAGAAACGCCAGGGACGCAACCCCGCGACCGGCGAGCAGATCACGATCGCGGCGAAACCCGCGAGCGTCGACCTGCGCCCCCGGGCGCTGGCGAAGGCCAAGGCGGCGCTGCCGTCGGTGCAGAAAGCCCGCCGTCGGCTCGCCAGCTGACAATCCCGCGATGCGACGCCAGGCCGTGCACCACTGGCCGTCCGAGGGCGACGGGCTACTCGACGCTTGCGCCGCCGCGGCGAGTCACGCAGGATCTGATCGGCGACGTCGATGCGAACACGCTGCACCAGCCCGGCTGCCCGCGAGTTCGGGAGCTGCAGACCGCGCGCAGCGTGCCGGCGGGGTCGGCGCTGGAGCTCACGTGGGCGCCGGCCATGTGCGAGTGCAGTCCCGACGTCACGCCCAGCCTCGGCGGCGGGTAGACGGCGTGCCGCTCGACGCCGGCGCCCGACGCGCCGCGCCTGGATGCCGCTTGACGTCCGCGGCGTGATCGCCGCGGCGTGGGGCAGGATGTGCTGTTGATGGCGCGGCGGACGGCTGATCCTGAGCTTGCGGTGTCCTACGGCGTGCCGGTTGCCGAGCGGTGGGTGCGGCCTGGGACGTGGAGCGCCGAGCGGGTGCTTGACGCGCTGCGGGACTGGACGCGCGAGGTCGGTCGTCCACCGTTGATGTATGAATGGTCGGCGGCGCGGGCGCGTGAGCGCGGCCAGGCGGCAGGCCAGTGGCGCCGCTGGGCGCGCGAGTATCCCCGCTGGCCGCGCGCGGAGACGGTCGCGGGCTATCACGGCACGTGGCGCGCGGCGCTGTTGGCGGCGGGCCTCCCGGGTGGCCGGCCGCCGTTTGAGCTGTCGCTCAATGAGCGCGTGCAAGCCGCCCAGCGGATGCACGCCGCGGGGATCAGGACGGCCACGATCGCGAACGAGCTCGGCGTCGTGACCGAGACGGCCCGCAGCTATCTGCGCGCCTCGATCTGCGGCTGCGGCCGTAACTGGATGGTCAAGGGACCGCGGTGCGTCGAATGCGTACACGACGAGCCGCAAGGATCGCGGCGGCCCGCAGCCCGGGGTGGGATCGCCGGCAGGTGATCCGCGCGCTCAAGCGGTGGAGCAAGCTCGAACGCCAGCCACCGTCGAGCGAGGCGTGGCTCGGCGGACGCCACGCCCGCGGGCGCTGGGCGCGCGAGTACCCGCGCTGGCCCAGCACCGGGGTCGTGTGCAGCCGGTTCGGATCCTGGAATGAGGCCCTGGCGGCCGCCGGCCTGCCCGTCAACCCCTCCGCCTACAGCGACCGGGAGGTGATCGCCGCGCTGCGCGCCGACGCACGCCGGCTCGGCCGCACGCCAACGCTTGATCAGTGGCGCGCGCGCAGCGGCGTCGGTCCAGGGATCGGCGCGGTGGTCAGCCACTTCGGCTCTTGGAACGCTGGTCTGCGCGCCGCCGGCCTGGCGGTGACTCACCCGCAAGGCGTCTGGACGCCCGAGCGGGTGATCGCCGCGCTGCGCCGTGACGCCGCCCGCCGCGGGCGCACACCCACGCGCGGGGACTGGCCGCGGGCGACCCGGACTCGCCCGCAGGCGAGCATCGCCGAGAACCTGTTCGGCTCCTGGAACGCGGCGCTGCGCGCCGCCGGCTTGCCGGTAAACCACGAGCCCGGCAAGTGGACCGAGACGACCGTCCTGGACGCCCTCCGACGGCTGCAGCTGCAGCTGGGCCGCCAGCCGAACTCCAGCGACGTCGTGCGACCGCCGGCTGGCTATCCGAACACCGCGGTCATCAAACGCAAGTGCGGCAGCTGGACAGCAGCCTGCGCAAAGCTCGGCTGGCAGGCCGAGCAGCGCGTGATCGCCACCGACGAGCAGATGACCGACGCGCTCAAGGCCGCCGGCGCCGAGCTCGGCGCCGGCTTCGCGAGCGAGCAGTACAAGGCGATCTCGACCGCCCGCGGCTGGCCGAGCGCGAACGCGATCACGGCACGCTTCGGCTCCTGGAACCGGGCGCGGGAAACCGCCGGCCTCCTGATCCGCCCGCAGCGACGCGACTGGACCGAACAACAGCTCACGCGAGCGCTGCGCGCAGCCGCCCGGCGCCTCGGCCGCACACCGATGGAGAAAGACTGGAACCGGCTGGCGCCAGAGTTCGGCTGGCCGCACACCGCGACGGTCGCGCGCAAGCTCGGCGCGGGCTCCTGGGAGCAGGCGATCGACGCGGCCGGCCTCACGCGCCGCTCGCGGTCTGCATGGACCACCGACGAGGTCCTCACGCTGTTGCGCGCCGACGCCTACCGCCGCGGCCGGCCGCCACGCATCCACGAATGGCTGACCAAAGACGCCAGCCGGCCGACCTACTATCAGGTCGCGAACCTGTTCGGCTCCTGGACCGCCGCGCTGACCGAAGCCGGGCTCGAAACCTACCGCCCGGCCGCATAACCCGCCTCCGGCCGACGAATCCGTCGGCGCTCCCGTGCGTGCCGGCCATGTGCCAGTGCGCTCACGACGCCACGCTCGGCCTCGCGGGCGGCCGCGCTCGCCGTGCGCTCACGCCACCTGCGTCGACCGCGACGTGTCGCCGCCGGCCGCCGGCTTCGAGGGGCGAGGCCGGCGCCCCGCCCGCGTGCAACGCGAGGAGAGCTGCGGGGGCAGTGTCGGCGCTTGCCGCTCATCGATGGATTCCGGGGAGCGAGAGCTGCTCACGCGGCGTCGGTTGATCGTCGCCGTCGACGCTGGCGCTGGTTGTGCGCCGCCCGGTCTTGCGCCAATGGCCGACGATCTCGCGGGTGCTCGCGTGCCGCCACCCAGCCGCGGGCGAGATCGGCCGGAAATACACGATCCCGTCCTTGATCTCTATCACCTCACCCCACACGACACGGCCCTTGACCTGAGCCTTGATCACATCCCCCACGGCGATCCGGTCTAGCCGCATCCGCGCACCACGCTCGAGGGGGCAGAAGGCGCTTTGATCACGAGATGGCCTCCTCGAACGGGTCGTGGCCGCGCTTACCGCTAACCGTGATGCAACGATCCGCAAGCGTCCACGAGAGCGTCGCTCGGATCGGCGGCTGGCCGACGAAGCTTGCGAAGCGCGCTACGACGGGCTCTTTGAGCGCTTCGATCAGAGCATCGCCCGAGCGCTGCTCAGACCACGTCTCAACGTCCGTGAGCTGACCGTTTTCGAGACGTTCAAGGCGGATCGGGGCGAAACTGACGCCAGCGCGTCGCTCGCCGGTGAACGCCAACGTCGCGATGTTCGCGCCACGGCGCTCAAGCTCCTCCCACGCCTCGCTCCGCGTCAGCTCACCGGCACCCGGGAGTAGCCGAGCGGTATGGGGCCGTGCGGCGCTGCGGCCGCGGGGCGTCACGCACCCCTCGCCGCCCTGCGCGTGGCAGGTCGGGCAGGCGCGCTGTCGCCAGCCACGCGCGAAATGCAGCTCGCTCGCCGCCACACGAGTCTTACGCCGCGTCCAAGGGTCCTGACAGCGCGCCCCAGCCGACGCCCGACACGTCGGACACGTCTCCTGCAGCCACAGCCTGCGGTCAGCGACAAGACCCCACGAACCTTGACGGCGCGCCGGAGACACGACCGGCTTCTCCGCGGCTCCCCGACGCCCGGCGCGGCGCGCAGGCGTACGCGCCTGCTGCACGCTAGCCGCGACGACCGGGCCGATCGCAGCCGCCGGTTCGACGGGCACCGAAACGCCAGCAGGCGCAGCCAGCGGCGATGCCGCGCCAGATCGCAGGCGGTCGAGGTGGCGATACAGCGTCGCACGGCCAACGCCGACCGCGTCGGCGACCTGAGCCATCGTGCGCTCACCGCCGGCGAGCATCTCGCGCGCGACCAGCAGCTTGTCCTCGGTGACGACCGACGGTCGCCCTCCACGCCGCCCGCGGGCGCGCGCCGCCCGCAACCCCGCCTGCGTGCGCTCCCGGATCAGCTGCCTCTCGAACTCCGCGATCGCGCCGAAAATGTGAAACACAAGCCTGCCCGACGAGCTGGTCGTGTCAATCCCTTCGGTGAGGCTGCGAAACCCGAGCTGGCGTTGCTCGAGCTCGCTGACCAGCTCGATCAAATGCCGCAGCGACCGGCCGAGACGGTCAAGGCGCCAGACCACGAGCGTGTCCTGCCCGTCGCGCAGCTCCTCCAACGCCCGTTTGAGCTGCGGACGGTCCTGGGTCGATCCCGACGCCGTGTCGCTGAAGCACCGCTCGCACCGAGCGACCTTCAGAGCGTCGAGCTGCAGCGCGAGGTCCTGCTCGCCAGTCGAGACCCGGGCATAGCCGATCAACACGACACGGATCGTCTCATAACCCGTGGACAGCAGACACCGGCGAGACGCTGACGTCCGTCTTGCGGCGTCTCACAAACTAAGGTTTACGAGACGCTCGGGGCTCGCTCGCGGGGCCCGCATCGGACGGCTCACGGACGATTCCAATGTCGCCTTTCCGCTACTCCGTCCCGGGCGGCCGCGAACATGAAAGGAATAGTCCCGGCACTGGCCGGACCTGGCCATGGCCCGTTGGATGAGCGCGATCGCGTTCACGCACAAGCAGCAGCGCGGTGCGCATCGTAGCGATAGCGCAACCGGCGAGGTCCGGTTCGAGCTGTGGGACGAACGCACAGCCGGGCGATGGAGCAGTCTGCCTCGCACGACGAGAGTACCTGCCGCTGCCGTGGCAGAGCGCTCACGGCCCTGGCCTGGCGGGCACCTGGACGGCGGAA
>JBEKRJ010000212.1:0-7418 GCA_049518835.1 Solirubrobacteraceae bacterium | reverse complement strand
GGTGGATCGGCGTCGGACGGTCTGAGGACAGCGACGATCACGCGGCTGGGCGCGATGCCGCGGTCGCCGCGCTCGAAGGACGCGATCCGTCGCTGGTCGTGATCTTCAGCTCGCCCGAACGTGACCTCGGCGCCGTCGGCGCAGGGGCGCGTGCCGTCGTCGGCCTGGGAACGCGGGTCGTCGGGTGTAGCACTGCCGGGGAGATCGCGGGACCCGTGGCTGCTGGGGGCGGCGTCGTCGCCGTGGGGTTCGGCCGCGGCCTGATGATCCGCACTGCGCTCGGAGATCTCGCCGACGGCCCACTGGCGGCCGGCGCAGCGGCTGCTGCCGGGGTCGTCGAGCTCGACAGCCCGCACCGGGTGCTGATGCTGATCACCGAGGGACTCGCCGGCGACCGGCTCGCGGTGTTGCGCGGCGCCTACGGCGTCGCTGGGGCGGCGGTCCCACTGGTCGGCGGCTGCGCCGGCGATGACTTCGCGATGCGACAGACCTGGCAGCTGTATGACGATCAGGTGCTAAGCGGAGGCGTGATCGGCGTCGCGATCGGCTCCGACGCGCCGATCGGCGTCGGCATGGGGCATGGCTTTCGCCGGATCGGCGAGCCGATGGTCGTCACCAGGAGCCGCACCGACCGCGTGATCAGCCTTGACGATCGTCCCGCCCTCGACGTCTATCTCGACCACATGGGGGCGCCCGCGGAGGCCTACGAGCGCGAAGGGTTTCTGGAGTCCGTCGCGATGCGCCACGCGCTCGGCCTGGAGCGCGCGGGTGGCGAGGAGCTGCGGGCGGTGCTCGGCGGCGACTACCAGGAACGGTCGCTGACCGCGGCAGACATTCCCGAGGGATCAATGCTGTGGGTGATGGCCGGCGACCCCGAGTCGGTCGTGGCCGGTACGGAGATCGCCTGTGAGGATGCCCTCGGACGGCTGGAAGGTCGATCCCCGATCGGAATCGTGGCGTTTGACTGCGCTGGGCGTCGGATCATCCTCGGCGAGTCTGGGATGCGCGACGAGATGGCTGTAATCGCGGCCCGGGCGCCCGGCGTGCCACTGGGCGGGTTCTATACCTACGGCGAGATCGCGCGCGTGCGCGGCTCTCGCGGAGTGCACAGCGCGACCCTGGTGCTGCTGGCGTTCTCGTGATGCCCGAGCAGCGCTCGTGGCAGCCGCTGGTCGAGTTCTTGACCGCCGTCAGCGGTCACGACGACGAGCTCGCCGCCGCGACGGCGGCCGCCCATTTGGCGGCCGAGCAGTTCAATGCCGAGATCGGCGCGGTGATCGTCGAGGGCGAGCTTCGCGCCGTCACCGGGTTCGGCGCGACGCGGGGGCCCGCCGGGCAGCTCTGCGCGGCCAAGCCAGGAGCCTCGGAGATCGAGTTGCCCGGGATCGGCAAGTGCGAGCTCGCCGTTGCCGCATGGGCTGACGGGGGGTGGACGGGGAGGCTCGTGATAGGACGCGTGGACGAGCCCTTGGATCCGGGCGAGCGCCATCTGCTGATGGGGATGACACGCGTGCTCGGGCTCGCGTTGCGCAACATCGCCGCGTTACAGACCGAGCGAACGCTGCGCGCCGACCGCGAGCGCGAAGCGGCCGAGCGCTTGCAGCTGCTCGAATCACTGCGTGTTCGCCAGCAGTTGCTCGAGGTGCTGCTCGACATTCAGCGCTCGATCTCACATCGCGCGGCGCTTCCCGACGTGCTGCGCAAGGTCACCGACGGCGCCAGCACGCTGCTCGGCGGTTGCGCCGTCTCGCTCGTGCTCGACGACGCCCTCGATCCAGCCCGACCGATCGTGGCTTGCGCTGCCGGGGAGACGGCCGGCGGTCGACCAGGGCCGCCCGGCGCGGAGCAATTGCCGGCCGATGCGCCGGCCGCGGACGTGCTGGCGGCCGATGCGCCGGTGTTGACGGCCACGGTGCACATCAACGGCGTGTCCGCCGGTGCGCTGGTCGCAGAGTCTGGACAGGCGAGGTCGTTCGCCGGAGCCGATCGTGGCACCCTCGATGCGTTTGCCGAGCACGCGAGCCTGGCGCTGACCGACGCCAAGACGCTCGAAGCGATGCAGGAGGCGTTTCACGACCCGCTGACAGGCCTCCCGAACCGGGCGCTGTTCCTCGATCGCCTCGAACAAGCGCTGCGCGCAGCCGGGCGCACGGATCGTCAACCGTCGGTCCTGTTCATTGACCTGGACCGCTTCAAGGCGGTCAACGACACGATCGGCCACGCCGCAGGCGACGAGCTGCTATGCGCCGTTGCTGCTCGCCTACGCAGCTGCGTCCGCTCCGGCGACACGGCCGCCCGCTTCGGCGGCGACGAGTTCGCGGTGCTGCTGGAGGACGCGGCAAACAGCCTCGAGTGCAATCGCGTCGCCGAGCGCATCATCGCTGCGATCCGCCGCCCGTTCACGATTGACCGCCGCGAGGTGTTCATCGGGGCGACGGTCGGCATCGCCGCCGCGGGAACGAGTGCGCCCGCCGCCGACGAGCTGCTTCGCAACGCCGACACCGCGATGTACAGCGCCAAGCGCGCCGGCGGTGGCCGCACAGCCACGTTTGAATCACAAATGCGTGACAGGTTGATCGAACGTCTCGAGCTGGCGTCGGAGCTGCAACATGCGCTCGCGCGTGGACACCTGTCGATCGCGTACCAGCCGATCGTCGACCTGGTCTCGCGCCGCCCGACCGGGGTCGAGGCGCTGGCGCGCTGGACTAGCCCGGGCCGGGGGGTGGTGCCGCCGCGAACGTTCATCCCGATTGCCGAAGAGATCGGCATCATCGGTGCGATCGGGCACTGGATCCTCGCCGCGGGCTGCCGTCAATTGAGATCATGGCGTCAGGTCGTGCCCGACCTGACCCTCAGCGTCAACGTCTCGGGCCGTCAACTCGAAGACGACCAGATCCTCGACGACGTCGAGCGGGCGCTACGCGCGAACGGCTTGCCGGGCCGTGCTCTGACGCTGGAGATCACCGAGCGGGCGCTTGCCGCCGGCCGTGACGATATCGCCGTCCGGCTCGCTCGCTTGTGCGCACTCGACGTGGCGATCGCCGTCGACGACTTCGGCATCGGCTATTCGGCGCTGCGATACCTGCGCCAGCTCCCGATCGACACGCTGAAGATCGACAAGCCGTTCATCGACGCGATCGGGACCGACTCGACCGAAGCTGCGCTGTCGCACGCGATGCTGCAGCTCGCCAGCGCCATGCGGTTGTGGACGGTCGCGGAAGGAATCGAGACGGTCGAGCAGCTCGAGCAGCTCAGAAAGCTTGAATGCGACACCGGACAGGGATTCTTGTTCTCGACGCCCCTGGGCGAGGACGAGCTGACCGCATACCTTCATGCCAGCGTCGGCGACGCCCGCTCTGAGGTGACCGGCGCGACGTAGACAAGGGCGTCGGTCGCACGTACCTGGCAGAGCCTCTACGAGGACCAGCTGTTCTCTTGTCGAGCGGACGCGTGGGTTGCAAACTGGTCGGGATCACGGCACGCAATCAGGAGAAGTGCAGATGCGAAGAACACAGCTCGGAGGCCAGGGCCTCGGCTCAGGGGCTTGGCTGCATGGGAATGACGTGGGCCTACGGCGCCGGCGACGAGCAGGCGGGACTTGTGACGATCCACCGGGCGCTCGATCTCGGCGTGACCTTCCTCGACACCGCCGAGGTGTACGGCCCGCACACGAACGAGCGGCTCGTCGGCCGGGCGATCGCGGGGCGGCGCCACGAAGTCGAGATCGCCACCAAGTCCGCGTGCGAGAGCTCGCCCGAGCACGGGGAGTCACGCCCGCGCAACTCGCGCTCGCCTGGGTCATGGCTAAGGACGAGGACATCGTCCCGATTCCCGGAACCAAGAACCCGCAGCGCCTCGAGGAAAACGCGTCCGCGGCCGAGGTGAAGCTCTCAGACGGCGACATCGATCAGCTCGACAACGCGACTCGCCGGAGGCGGTCAAGGGCAGCCGATATCCGGAGCGGATGATGGCGTTCCTGAACAATTGACGCGCGACTAGCTGGCGACCGTACGTGCGCTGCGGCCGCTCCCGAGCCCCCAGCTGACGATCCGCAGCGGACGGATTCGGATCAGCGGCGTGGGCAGCGCGATCGCCTCGGCCCGCCCGCGGATCTCGACCGCCCGCGGGCGCCACGGGTCCGTGCTCTCCAGATCGTCGATGACGATCGCCGCTCGCCCGCTGCGAGCGACGTCGCGAAACTTCTTGGACCGTTGTAGGTCGTGGCCGCCGACGTCGATCGTGTCGCGGGCCGCGTTGTAGATCCAGCCCACCGGGACGACGTGCGGCATGCCGTCCGCGCCGACCGTGGCGATCCGCCCAAGCTGCCGGCCGCCGGTCAGGTACCGTAGCTCAGCCTCAGTGAAGACGGTCATCGCGACGCCCCAGCGTTGCTGCCCGCATTGACGTGGTGGTGCTTCGTCCCCCGGCGCATTCGTTTGACAAGCATTTGAAGGACTATTTCGCATGCGCCGCGTTCATTGCGGTCTGGGCTGCGCTGACGCTTGTCCAGGAGTGGCTGCGGCGGACCAACCAGCGGTTGCGGGCCGCGAACGAGCGGATCACCGACCTGTCAGCGCACGCGCGATCTGAAACCGCTCCGATCGAGACCGTCAGCGTGGAAGTTCTTAACCCACGCCGCACGCGGCATCAGGGAGGATTGTGCGCGGGAGAGAGAGACCTGGTCGATTTAGGAGGGAACAGCATGAAGGCCGCCGTTGTGCACGAGTTCGGAGCTCCGCTGCAGCTGGAGGAAGTGCCGACGCCGGAACCCGGCGAGGGCGAGGTGCTGATCAAGCTCGAGGCGTCGGGGCTTTGCCACACCGACATCCACGCGGCGTACGGCGATTGGCCGGTGAAGCCGAAGCTGCCGCTGATTCCCGGGCATGAGGGCGTCGGTCGCGTGGTCGGGTTCGGGACCGGCAACACGGGCATGCTCGACGAGGGCGACCTGGTGGCGGTGCCGTGGCTCGGCTACGCGTGCGGGATGTGCCGGTACTGTAACAGTGGCCGCGAGACGCTGTGCGAGCTGCAGATCGACACCGGCTACTTCAAGGACGGCGGCTACGCCGAGTACTCCACCGCTTTCGCGCGTCATGCCGTCAAGGTGCCCAAGGGCATTCCGGCCCTGGAGGCGGCGCCGCTCGCGTGCGCGGGCGTGACGACGTACAAGGCCGTCAAGGAAGCCGGCGCCGGGCCGGCGCGCGTCGCCGCGATCTTCGGTGCCGGTGGCGGGCTTGGCCACCTCGCGCTCCAATACGCCAAGCTGGCCGGCAGCATCGTCGTCGCCGTCGACGTCGTCGATGCGAAGCTGGAAACGGCTAAGCAGCTGGGTGCCGACTACGTCGTCAACGCGGCCGAGCAGGATGCGGTGGCCGAGATCAAGAAGCTCGGCGGCGCCGACACCGCGGTGTCCGTGGCCGTCTCGCCCAGAGCGTTCGAGCAGGCGTTCGCGTCGCTTGCCCGGGGCGGGACGCTGGTGTTCGTCGGCCTGCCTGCCGACAATTTCATGCAGCTGCCGATCTTTGAGACCGTCCTCAACGGCTTGACGATCAAGGGCTCGATCGTCGGCACGCGCCGCGATCTCGAAGAGGTGTTTACGTTGCATGCGCTCGGGCGCACCAAGGTGCTCTACGAGACACGCCGGCTCGACCAGGTCAACGAGGCCTTCCAGGAGGTCATCGAGGCGAGGAACCACCAGCCTCGTCTTGTCTTCTCGATGTAGGCCGTGCGGCGCCCCCCGGCGCGGCGTGCGGCTACAAGCGCGGTTTTACGGATAGAGTTGAGGGCCGATCCCTGATTTCAGGGCGGCCCCGAACGCATAGCCTAGGGCCACATAGACGCTGAGCGGCCACCGTGGCTCGGCGTCGACGGAGTTGCTGGATTCGGTCGCGCTGCGCGGATGCGAGTGCGCGTGCGATGCCGGCGCAACCACTCGATCTGAACAGAATGAATCCCTTCATCGGCATCGCCCTCGCGCTGGCATGCGCCCTCGCCGGCAACGTAGCGTTCCTCTACAAGCATCGCGGCGCCTGCGCCGCGCCGGCCGTGGACATGCGACGACCGGTCTGCACGGCCCGGTCACTGCTCTCCTCGCCGCTGTTCGCGATCGGGATGCTGATCGCCGTCGCGGCGTGGATCCTGCACGTCGCGGCGATGGCGATCGCACCACTGTCGCTCGTGCAGGCCGTGCTCGCCGGCGGGGTCGTGCTGCTGGCGGTGATGGCGGAGCGCTTCTTCGGGCTTCGGATCGGCCCGCGGCAGTGGCTCGGACTGGCGCTGACCGGGACCGGGCTGCTGCTGCTTGCGGTGACCCTCCCGGGCGTGCACGGCGCCAGGTCGAGCTATTCCGTGCCCGACATGATCGCCTTTGAGGGATCCCTGATCGTGGCTGCGGCGCTCCTGATGGCGGGACCCACGATTGGTGTGCCCGAGGAGCGACATGGGCTCATGCTCGGCGCCGCGGCGGGAATTCTGTTCGGCGTCTCGGACGTCGCGATCAAGGGAATTTCGGGGATCGTCGGCTCTGCCGGCGTGCTCGGGTTGTTGACCCCGTGGACGGCCGTCGCGCTCGGAGCGTCGATCGCCGCCTTCTTCGCGTCGGCGAAAGCGCTGCAAGACGACAACCCGGTGCCGGTGATCGCGATCACCGGCACGGCCGCCAACGTTGCCGGGATCGTCGGCGGGATCGCGGTCTTCGGCGACCCGCTGCCGGCTGCCCCGGTCTTGCTGGTCGTGCAGTGCATCGCGCTCGCGCTGGTCCTGGCCGCCGCATGGTTGATGCCGGCGCCGATCCGTGCGGCGCCACCAGACAAGCCCGACCGGGGCCTCGAACCCCGAACCGCTTCATTAGAAGAAACGTGGGCGGCGGCGTCGTATAGCGTCTGGTAGTTGCTACGGCGCCCGCATCGAGGGCGCAGGAGCTGACTAGGTGCTCTGTGGCGCCGTGCGGGCTGCTGTGGGGGGCGGCGATCTGGCGGTAAGCTAGGCTAGGCTGTGATCGTGCGCGTTTCACGCTGGCGACCAGCCATGATGTCGTCTGCGTGATGAATAGGCTTCGTGTTCGCGTACCACCGAGGTGTTGCCGACCGGCCATGAGTGCGCGCGCAGACCCATGAGCGTTGCGCTGCGGGGCGGAAGTGAAGGTCTCGATTGTGGGCTGCGTTGAGCGATAGGCGCGCCGGCGAGTGGGCTGAGCGGTTTCTCGAGGCCTTGCGGGCAGGGAGTTCTGCTGCTGCGGACTCGGTCGTCGATGAGGCGCTGAGGGATCGGCTCGAGGCGGCCGCGGTGCAATCGCGGGTGATCGAACCGGCGATGGATCGAGTTGGGGAGCTCTGGGAGAGCGGGGAGATGAATGTGGCGGATGAGCATCTCGCGACGGCGATCAGCAACGTCGCGCTGGCGCGCTTGTTTCCACAGCT
>JBEKRJ010000211.1:0-7421 GCA_049518835.1 Solirubrobacteraceae bacterium | reverse complement strand
CGAGGCGGTCGATCTGACGTGCGAGCTTCGCCCCGACGTCGTCCTGATGGACATCCGCATGCCCGACTTGGACGGCATCGAAGCGACCCGTCAGATCCTCGCCCAGGACCACGACCCACCGCCAAGCGTGCTGATCCTGACCACGTTCGATCTGGACGAGTACGTCTACGAAGCGCTGCGCGCAGGCGCAAGCGGCTTCCTCCTCAAAGACGCGCCGGCTCCGCAGCTCGCCGCAGGCATCCGCACCGTCGGCCAGGGCGACGCGCTACTCGCGCCGAGCATCACGCGGCGACTGATCGCCGAGTTCGCCGCGACGCGAAATCCGCTCACCGCCCCACCGAGCCTTAGCGAGCTCACCCCCCGCGAGCTCGAGGTGTTCCGGCTGCTTGCGACTGGAATGAGCAACAGCGAGATCGCCAGTGAGCTAATCGTCAGCGAGACCACGATCAAAACCCACGTCACCCGGATCCTCCTTAAGCTCGGCGTGCGCGATCGCGTCCAAGCGGTCGTCGTTGCCTATGAGACCGGACTCGTTACCCCGCGCCGCACCGCAGCCGAGTAGCCGTCCCGGGCCCCACAGGGGACCGCCGTACGCTTCCCCACACTGACGCGGCAGAGCCGGGCGACCAGGCAGCACACGAGCGCTCAACAGGGTCGCGCAGCGCGCCCGCCCCTGCGTTGCTCTCGCCACGGTACTTGCCAACAATCCAGCCGGGGGGTCCCTCCAACGCGCGGAATGCGTGCACGCGCACGGTCTGGCGCTAGCAGGATCCTGGCTAGCGGTCCCGGCCTGAAGCGCCATCCTGCGATGAGCTCGAGCTCGCTCCTGCCGGCCGGACCAAGCAGTCGAATGCCGCCGTCCGCGCGTGGCTGCAACGCCGCTCAAGCTACCCCCCGCGCGGTAGCGTCAGACAGCTCCTCCTGACTTCAAGCAGGCGCGCGCGAGCGGCGTCTGCCCTGAGGACGATCTTCGCGGGCGGTAGCGACCGCCGGCCGCGTAGATTCCACTTCTTGCTTCTAACCCGCGTTAGTGGATGAATTGTTGGCCGTTTTGCCGCCGTTACTCAGACGACCCCCGTGGGCGCGCTCCGCGCGACGCGATCGAGCTGATGATCACGCACGCGCTGACCACCCGCCGCGCCGCGTCTGGCTCGACCACAGCGCAGACCTCACCTCGCCCGGTGAACACGCAGCCAACTGGCGCTCGGTCAGCCGATCGCGCTCGCGCTGCATTGGGTGTGAGCGAGCCTGACCTCGCGAAGGCGCGCGCCCGTCTCGCGCGCTTGGTCTGGCTCTGTCGTTTGAGTCACACGTTGCGGGGAGAGTGTGACCAAATAGCAGCCCCCAGCCGCGCTTCACGCGGAGTGTGACTCGGCAGGCCTTTTCGTGCACAGCGCGCCGGCGCCGGCGGGACGCGCGTGTTGCGCGAGGCCCTGCGACGTCGGGGCCGACAACGTGTCGCCGCCGGCCGCCGGCGCCGGCGTGCTGTCGCCGGCTGCGCGGCGCAGGGCCTGGATGCGAACCTCGACGGGCGGGTGGGTGGCGAACAGGCGGTCTGGCAGCCGCCACCGGTCGGCGTCGACGCCGACCGCGCGGCAGTCCGCGCGTAGCTGCTCGAGCATCGCGATCACCGGCGCAGCGCTGCCGAGCAGCTCGGCCGCGTGGCTGTCAGCGCGCAGCTCCTCGCGCTGCGAGAGTCGCAGGGTCAGCACGATGTAGCCGGCGCCGGTCGCGAAGAGCGACACGCCGAGCGCGATCGCGCGCAGCGGCGCGTGAGGCGACGCGGTGATCATCAGGGCGGCGAGCTCGGTGACCAGCACCACGGCGAGCGACAGCCCGACGACGGTCGCCGTCGGCGGCTTGAACGTGTGCGAGTACTCGTGTGTGACCTCGCCGCGCAAGGCCTCGACCGACGGCTGCTCCAGCACCCCACGGCGGATCACCAGCCGCGGCCCGCCTGCCCCGTACGCACACCGCGGTGCTCGTCGGAGCGTCGCGCAACACGACGTCCGGAACCGGGTGCCAGGCCACCAGCAGCGGCCGCAGCTCGGCCCAGATCCGCTCCAGGCGCTGTTCGTCGCCAGCCTGCGGCCGGTCCGCGCGAAACTCGGCGCACCCACGCGTAAACGCGCACACGAACCGCACGACAAACACCACTGCGACCACGACGAACAGCCCGAGCGCAACGAACACGGCAACCGACATGTCAAGCCTCCTGTTCGCTTGCTCGCCGCGGCGCCCGTGCTTGGCGAGCCGGCCGAGCGGACGAGAGCCGCGCAACGGCGGCGGCTGGGTCAAAGATGATGGCTGGCCCGTTGTGTCCGGGCGCCAGCGGACGCGTTGGGCCGCACCCGGCAGACCCGACCTCAAGCGACCAACACGTCGTCGACGGCTGAGGGCCGAGGTCGCCGGGGTCGACGGCCGAGCGCTCTGAACAGGACACGTCTGCCGCGCCGCGACCGGGGCTATGCGGCGCGTGGGCGGGTGCGCGTCGACGGTGAGCGGGTAGCGCGCGGGCCACGACCGTCGGCGAGCGCGAGCCGCGGTGCGGGGAGGCGCGCTGCGAGCGCGACGCAAACGGCGGCGAGGTCGATCAGCGCCTGGCGCTCGGCCGCGGGGTCCCCGGCGACGCGCGCCTGGCGCAACCCACGCGCTCGGACCGATAGCGACGTTGCGCCCCGGACGTCGTCCAGCTCGAGCTGAAGCGCGACTTCCTGGAGCGTTTGCTTGTGAGCGTCCACGGCGAGTGAGCGTGCACGGTGACACACCCCTCGGACAGACGACGCGGCCCGCTGCACAGCACGGCGGTCCGAGACAGGTCAGTCGGTCAGGTCGAGCAGCTGTGCGGTGAGTTCGTGCTGGTGGGCGTCGCTGGCGGCCTGATCGAGCGCCTGGATCGCTTTGCGCAGCGCTCGGGCGGCATCCCGCGTCTCGCCGTCGGGGCGGTGCGGGTTTCGCATCGTCACGGCTGCGGCGAGCAGCCCGCCGAGCGCGGCGCTGGTCAGAAGGATGCTGTGCAGCAGCGGCTCGGGCGCGCGGCCGCTCGGGCCGGTCAGATCCAGTTTCTGGATTGCCTGGGTGGTGCGCGTCGCGCGCCACTCGAGCAGCGCGAGCGCGTCAAAATCGTTGTGACAGGCGGCCCCGTCCAGCGTGCACCCCGCGAACTCGGCTAACTCGGCGGGTCCGGCGCCGGCCGCCTTCGCGTGATGATCCATCATGATCGCGTTGCGCTCGGCCGCGCCGATCACGCTGTACGACAGCTCGTGGCCCACGGTCGGGACACTCTCATCGATCCCGACGCCGACGCCGAGCAGTCGCAGTGCCTTGACGAGATCGCCGATCGATGCGATCGGCGGCAGCTCTTGATCTCCCAGCGAAATCATGTCCCTTGATCAGCAGTCAAGCCTACGGAGCCGACGCCGCTCAACGCACAAGCCGACTTCGCTCTTAGCGCCAAATCCTGCTCCGTTCCCCCAAACGCTGCGGCAGCCACCAACGCACCGAGATCGCGGCGGCGACTAACGAGAAACGCTACGGGCGGCCCGCAGATTCGCCATTCAGCGCGGCGACTAACGAGACGGCGACTAACGCTTAGCGTTGGATCTCGCACACTTGTGGCGCTGGTGGCAGGCCGGGCGCGGGCTCTCGCGGGCTTTCTGGTAGCGATTGTTCACGTTGGCAGCGGCGAAGCTGCGGAGATAACGCAGCTGGTCACCGCAGGCGGGCAAGCCGTCGGCAGGCGGCCATATTCTCGCCGGTCCGCATGATCGGCCATTGTGTAGCGGGCCGGCGATCGATTAGGAGCGACCGCCGGCCCCGACGACGCCAGAGGAGCAATCCCTCTGATGCCGCTGGGTTTATCTGACCACGTTTCGCTGGCCGCGCTCGCGTCCGGGTGGGCTCTCGTCGGTCCTGCGCGCGCGGGCTCGACGCCACCGGCGTTGGGCGAGTCGGTCCGGGCGTGGCTGCTGGCGCGCAGCCGGCAAATGGCGAAATTCTCGATTTTTTTGTGAGAGAACGGGTTGCTGGCTCGCTCTAAGGGTGTGAGCGCTGTTTGTCGTACGTCGGGGTGCGCCCGTGGGGTCGTGGATGAGCTGGGTTACTGCTCGTCTTGCCGAGTGCGCTATGAGCAGCGACATCGCGTCGCGGCGTTGCTTGGGGACCGTGCGCGGCGGTCGTATGCGTGGCTGTTTGCGGGCCTGAGCGAGCAGCAGGCGACGGCGTTGGCGGCCCACGTGATCGGCGCCGCGGCCGAGCTCGCCCAGGCGGGCAGCGCGCAGATCCGCCGCCAGGCGATCGGCTGGGCGATCGGCGAGCTGTTCGCTGAATGGCGTGAGACGGGGCTGCGCGCCGAGCTCGCCGGGTGCTGTCAGGGCCACTCGCCGCGGGTTCGCCGCCCGGCCCTGGACAAGGCTTGGGGGTCGCGCCGATGACGGCGACGCGGCCGCTGAGTCGCGATGAGATCGCGGCCGAGCTTGATCGGATCCGCGGCGATGTGATCAGGGCCGGGTACCGCAAGTTTCGCCGCCGGGAGGTTCGCTGGGAGGATCTCGAGGACGCGTACGGCGAGATCACGCTCGAGGCGCTGGGGCGGACGTTCATGAGCGTGGCGGAGCTGGGCGGGTTTGTGCACCGGGCGTTGACCCGCGATGCGCAGGACGTGATCAAGTCGGCGGCGTTTCGCACTGCGGTGGCGCCGGGCGGTGAGGCCTGGGAGTCGGCTGTCGCGGGCGATCAGAGCCCTGAGCAGGCGGCGATCGTCCGTGAGGCGCGCGCGTGGCTGGATGAGTTCCTGGCCGAGATGCCAGACCAGGACCGCCAGGTCGCGGTGCTCGCGTTCGATGACTGGCCCGCGCGGGCGATCGCGACCAAGCTTGGCCTGCCCTACCGCGAGGTCACCAAGACGGTTCACCGCGCTCGCGTGCACGTCGATCGCCTCAGCGTGATCGCGCTCGACCCCGAGAAGATGTGTTCGCGGCGGCTGCGGGACGTGATCCGCTGGCAGCAGACCGGCGAGCGCCCGCTAGCGCTGACGCTGCACTGCCGTCGCTGCGCGGCCTGTTGCGAGCAGGTACGCGCGGCCCGGGACGCGGTCCGGAGGGCGATCCTGCCGCTGATCCCCGTGGGCGCGCTGCCGCTCACCGCTCCCGGCGCGATCGGCCGCCTCTACCACGCGGCTGCGCTGCACCCCGCCACCCAGCGCGCTAACGATGCGCTCGCGCGCGTCCGCAAGTGGGCTCCGGTCGGCGGCGGCGGCGGCGCGGCGATCGCCGCCAAGCTCGCGGTCGGCGGGGCGGCCGTCGTCGTCGGCGCCGGCGCCGCGATCCACGCCGCGGTCGACGGCCACAGGACCACCCCACACCACCACCGTCCCGCGGTCATCGTGCACCCGCGGATCGTGCACACGAACGTGATCACCGCCACCACGCCCGCGGTCACCGTTCGTACCACCACTACCGCGACGACGACGACCGCGATCGCCACGCCCGCCCCGCCGCCCGCCGCCACCACCACTACCGCGACTACGATCCCGCGGCCGGTGACGCCGCCGCCGCCTGACCAGCCCAGCCCCGGGCCGGCGCCCACCGGCGCCACCACAGCCTCCGCTGCGAGACCCAGCGCCTCTAGCTCCGCTAGGTCAGCGTCGCAGCAGCGTTCGCAAGCGTCGCTGGCGCCGACCGGCGCCGGTGCTGGCAGCGGCGGCTCGTCGAACCCCACGTCCGCTGCCGCGTCGGGCACCGACAACGGGCCGCCGGCGCCCGGCGGACCGCCACCACCGTAAACGTCCCTCCAAGCGAAAGGACCCCTCGTTGATCAAACATCCGACCCGGATCGCGCAGACCGCGCTCGCAACACTCGCCGGCGCTCTCCTCACCGGAGGAGGCTACGCGCTCGCCTCCTCCAACTCTCAGAACACCATCAAAGGGTGCGTCGTGAAATCGACGCACCAACTCCTAATCCAGAAAAAGTGCCGGAGGGGACAAACACGCCTCGCTTGGGCGAAAGACGGGCCCCAGGGACCGCAAGGCCCACCCGCCGCCGGCGCCTGGGCAGTCATCGGCACGTTCACCGGCGGCGCAGGCGTTTCCTCCGGTCGCAACATCACCGTCCGCTACGACACCGTCGGCGAATACACCATCACCGCCACCGGACCGTGCGCAAACACCGTCGGCGCGGTCGAGGTCAACCCCGAAGCGCCACAGGCCGCGGCGGGCCACGTCCCGGTTGCCTACGCCACCAAGGAATCCGGCACAGCAAACGTGTTCGACGTGCGCATCTTCGACGTCGGGCCCGGCGGCGCCACGCCGATCGACGGCCTTGCGTTCGATGTGACCGTCAACTGCCAGTAACCGGGCATCAAGCCAATCGAGGAGTCAACCCAACATGTCATCCCTCTCATTCCCACCCAGCCATGTCGGCCCGCTGCGGCGCTATGTCTTACTGCTGATGGTCCTCGCCGGCATGCTGCCACTCAGCGTGGCGGCGATCGAGCCGGCGTCCGCGCGCGCGGACGGCACCTATACCATTTCCGTCTGCGGTCCCGCCGATGGCAACGTCAACCACGCCCTCGTGTTCTCGTCCAGTCGTCAGACGATCGTCGACGCGCAGAACTGCAACGGCAGCGGGAAGGGGCAGGGTCTGCAAGCCTGGCCGACCGCGTCGACCCCAGGCGGACAGGGCGGCGGTTGGTGGTTCACCGCCCCGTCTGGAACGACGATCACCAGCATCCAGGAGACCGGCGACTACTTTGCATCTGGTGGCTGGATCGTGCAGTGGAGCGCGGGCTACCGGAACCTCTTCCGGATCGGCGGGCTCGGCGAATGCCCGCTCGGACAGCCGTGCGTGGCGCTGTTCAGTCCGAGCGGCCCCCAGTGGTCGACCAGCGTCGATCACGCCGACAAGGTCGGCGTCGACATCATCTGTCACGCCTCCACCTGCCCCGCCAACGACCCGGGATTCGGCCCAGCCGCCTCACTGAACGTCGGCCAGCTGATGATCACGGTAGACGAGAGCTCGCCACCGTCCTTCCCCTCGGGCAGCATTGTCGGTCCCTTATGGACCCACGCCGGCTGGTTCAGCACCAATGCGGCGCCCTCAATTCCAGGTTGGACCATAAGCTACAACGCAGTGGATCCGGGCGGCGTCTGTAACCTGCTGGCGGAGATTGTGAACGCGGCGGGCGTGGTTGAGCAGTCAGACTCGCACAACGTGACGCCGGACGACACGCAAGCGGCGCCGTGCCCGGCCCGTCACGGTTACACCTGGGCTCCGAATATCGCTGCGTTGCCGGACGGGCCCAACTATCTGCGGATCGAGGCCAGCAATCCGGCGGGGATGACGAGCCAGGCGACGGGCCCAAGTGGCGTGTTGCTTGATGTGGACAACACTCCGCCGACGATTCAGGTCGCGTCGGCTCCCCA
>JBEKRJ010000210.1:0-7441 GCA_049518835.1 Solirubrobacteraceae bacterium | reverse complement strand
CCGCTCGAGGGACCCTGGACCCGTCAGACACTGGCTAAGCGACTCCTCGCGCTGGAGAGCGCTGCTCCAGTACGTGCAGACGCACGCCCACCTGGCAGCCTGGTACGTCGCCCTACCAGAGCGGGACTCGCGTTTTCTCAGCTTGTTCTCTGTGGCGAGTGTAAGCTCGCGTCGTGTCCGGTGAGGCGCATTCGGTCGAGCGTCATCTTCGCGTTGATGTCGAAGGGTATGACTTTCAGATCCGGCGGTTCATTCCGCACTACGACGAGATGATTGCGACGGGTGTCGAGGTGCTCGCGGCGCTCACTGCGGCCGGCGCTCACGTCCTCGATCTGGGCGGCGGCACAGGTGCGCTCTCGTCGGCGGTGCTGGACGGGCTCCCGGGCGCGCGGGTCACGGTGCTTGACGTCGATCCGGCCATGCTCGGCGAGGCCCGCCGGCGGCTGGTGGACTTTGGGGATCGGGTCTCGTTTCGGCAAGCAAGTTTTCTGGATCCGCTGCCGGCGGCGGACGCGGTTGTCGCTTCCTTGGCGCTTCACCATGTCCATGATCTCGAGATCAAGACCGCGCTGTACCGAGCGATACGCAACGCGCTGTCGCCGGGCGGGGTGTTATTGAACCTCGACGCCACGGTGACTGACGGCGCGCGACTGAACGGGCTGGTGTTTGATCGGATGGCGCAGCGGATGGGCGATCACGGGATCAGTGACGCGGAAGCGCGCGGGCATTTCGCGTCGTGGGCCGAGGAGGACCAGTACTTCCCGTTGGACGCCGAGCTTGGTGCGCTGCGCGACGCCGGGTTCGACGAGGTCGAATGCTTCTGGCGGCGCGGGCTAAGCGCTGTCACCTGCGCATTGCGCACCAGCTGAAGCGCGGACGAGCGAGCGGATCCAAGTATCAGTGCGCATCGCGCGAGCGCCCAACGGTGCCAGTCCTGGCTTTTTGGTCATGCGTCGCCGGATGCTCGGCGAGTCGCGCCGCCGGGCTTGCGTACCCGCGCGGCGATCGAAGCGAAGCCGAGGCAAGAGCCGG
The DNA here is from genome assembly GCA_049518835.1 of Solirubrobacteraceae bacterium. Classification (GTDB taxonomy): domain Bacteria; phylum Actinomycetota; class Thermoleophilia; order Solirubrobacterales; family Solirubrobacteraceae; genus Palsa-465. The sequence continues at coordinate 6,409 of JBEKRJ010000210.1, read as the reverse complement.
CGTCTTGGCACGGGGTCGCGATCAGTCTCTCGCTTGTCCCAGCGTCAACGATCGCGATCCGGGTGGTGTGGCGCTCGCTGGCGTAGGGCAGGGCAACGGGAATTCAAGAGCGGGCCGTCGGCAGACAGAGCGGGCCGTCGGCAGACCTTCGGCCGTTGCTGGTCAGGGGCGCGCCAGCATGTCGCCCAGTCTGCCAAGGGCTAAATCCAGCCCCGGTGGCGCCCGTTGATCGAGGGAATCGCGCTGGCGCCGGGGCACCGGATGCAGTCGGCGTTGGTTCTGGGAGGATGCTGGTTATGGCGGAGGAGCGAGTCGGGCTCGTGCTGTCGGGCGGCGGCGCGCGGGGGGCCTACGAGGTGGGCGCGTTGTCGGTCCTGCTGCCCGCGCTGGAGGCGCGTGGTCAGCGCCCGACGGTCCTCGTCGGGACGAGCGTCGGGGCGATCAATGTCGCGTACCTTGCCGCCAACGCCGACCTCGCCGCTGGCGACGCGGTCGCCGGGGCGATCGAGTTGTGGCGCTCGCTGCGCTGGGAGCAGGTTCTCGGGCCGCTGCTCGCGCCGTCGACAGCGCTGCGCGGGCTTAGCTACTTCGGAGAGGTGCTGGGCGTGCCTGGCGCGAGCGTGACCGGACTGCTCAACACCGCGCCGCTGCGGAAGACCGTGAGGCGGGTGATCGATTTCGAGCGGCTGCATCGCAACATCGGAGCCGGTCTGCTCGATGCCACAGCGATCGTGGGGACGTCCGCGGCGAGCACCCGCAGCGTGGTTTTCGTGGAAGGGCAGCCGGTTCCGTCCGACGACATCGGCCAGGGCATCGACTACGTCGCGACGCGGCTGGACGGCGAGCACATTCGCGCGTCGGCGGCGATCCCGGCGCTCTTCCCGGCCGTCCATGTCTCGGGCCCGTCGCGCGCTCGAGGCTGGTATGTCGACGGGGGCGTGCGCCTGAACGCGCCGCTTCGCCCGGCGTTGAGCCTGGAGGTCGACCGGGTGGTCGTGATCGGCCTCAACGCGATCTCGCCGTCGCCATCGAGGCTGGCCTCGGATGACCGGCCAGACGCTTTCCAGGGCGCGGCCGACTTTCTCGATGGGACGTTCGTCAACCAGCTCGTCGAGGATGTCCGCGACCTGGCGCGCGTCAATCTCCTGCTCGGCGACCGTTCAGATGTCATCGCGACGGACGGCTGGCGTTATCGACAGATCCCCTACATCCTCATCACCCCGCAAGCCGGCGAGGACATCGCAGGACTCGCCGAGCGGATCTTCGGGGAGCATTACGAGGGCCTCGAGGCGTTGGGCTCGGTTGACTTGGCACTGTTCGTCCGGCTGATGGGCGGCGCCAGCAGGCACGGTGCCCTCTTGTCCTACCTCTTCTTCGCGCCCGAATTCGCCACCGCTTTGATCGAGCTCGGGCGCGCCGACGCACAGCGCTGGCTTACCGCTCACGCCGGCCGCGAAGGTCCCTGGCAGCTCTCGGGTAGAGCCCCTCAGCTACCAGTCAGTCATCGCAGATGCCCTCGCATGACGGAGAGCAGTTGACCGTCAGCGGTCAGCATCGCCGTCCCAACGGCCGGCGTGTTTCGATTTCCATCACCGGCGCTCGAGGATGCCGATTTTGGTAGACAGTAGACCGGAATTCGTGGGAAAGCGGGAGGCGGCTGCTTGTCATCGATGTCCACCGTGCGGTCGGGTTCGCGCAGCGACCCAGCGAAGAGCCCGGGACTTCAGCTGGGTTGTCGCTCCTCATCTCGACGCAGCACGACTACATCGACGCCGGGTAGCGATTCGAAGTCGGCGTCGTGCGTGTAGACCGCGAGCCCGTGGGCGGCGGCGGTAGCCGCGATCAGCGCGTCTGCCGTCTTCGGGCGCCTGCCCGCGGCGCGGGCGCCGGCGACGATCGCCCCGTATGCGCGGGCGACGTCGTCGTCGATCGGGAGCGGGTCGAATTCGCTCTCGACGAGCGCCAGACGCTGGAGCCGTGATGCTCGCTCGCCGCCGGTCCGTGCTCGCAGCACGCCGTAGTGCAGTTCGGCCAGCGTCATCGCGGAGATCGCGGCCTCGTCAAGGGTAGGCCGCGAGCCCGCGACGATCACTGAGGTGTCGAGGAGTCCTCTTACGGGTGGTCCCATGGGTCGTCGGGCTCGTCGGCGCGGAGGTCTGCCAGATCGCCGACCCAGGTCGGGTCGGTCGGCAGCGCGTGGAGGCGGTCGAGCACGTCGGCAGCGACGAATCGCGCGCGTCGACGGATCGGGGTGAGGTCCGCAATGGGCCGGCCGTTGACGGTGATCCGGAGCGTCGTTCCGGCCTCCACTTCTCGCAGCACGTCCGCGGTGCGGTTGCGCAGTTCACGCTGAGGTATCTCACGTAGTGTCGCCATCTTGCGACACTGTAGCAGATGAGTCCCATAGGCGGCCCTGTATCGGCGCCGCCCTGTTAGCTGGCGCTAGCAGCGGCACCGGCACCGGCGCGGCGCCGACGAGATCGCCACCGAGCTGGTTGCGGCCGATGTCCCGGCCCACTCCTGGACCCTGATCGCGTGCGCGCGTCGGAGCTGACCGGCGTGTAAGTTGTGCCGGTCACTGGGCGTCCAGGTCCCATTGGCGTCCGGGTCGAACGCTGCTCCGGTGTCAGTCCAAGCGCTCCCGCGTCGTCGCTTTACCCACGAACTGGCTGTCGCCGTCTCGGGGCATGTGAACGCGGTGCACAATCGCAGGTGGCCTGACACGGTGAAGCGGTCAGGCTTGTGGGGGCGTAGTTTTCTGATGGGATGCGAGAATCGTCGTCGCGCGCGACAGGGGGCTGCCGGCGGGGCTTGTGACGTTGGTTGTAGTTCTCGGATATCGAGGGCTCGACTCGGTTGCTGCAGCAGCATGCGTGGCCGCAGGGGGGCAGTGAGAGTGCGGATGGCGGTGCATTCGGGGCGGCCGAAGGCCCGCGGCGAGCAATACTGGGGGATCGACGTGCACTACGCGGCGCGTTTGTGTGCGGCGGCGGATGGCGGACAGATGTTGCTTAGCGAGTCTAGTCTGCGGTGGAGCTCAGCGATGGTGAGATAGAGGATGTGGGAGAGCATGCGCTGAAGGACTTTCCAGCACCGCGGCGGTTGTTTGATCTGGTCATCGACGGGCGCGGAAGTGCACTGCGTGCCATCGGCGGTCGATCGCGGTCGCGAACATGAACCTTTCGCTGCGAGCTACCTTGGCTCTCAGCCGTGGCGGCGCAGAGCTCCGGATGGGTGCTGCTTGGTGAGCACGTAGGAGGCATCCAGGCGCGAGCATTGCCGGCGTTGCGTGCGCAGGGTGTGCCATGGCCGTACTGACCAGCCGCCCGGGGAGACCGGCAGCAGCAGCACGATCGGGTACTTGCGTCGCATCTCGACTCCGGGCAGGTAGCCGACGGAGCCGACGTCGAGCCGCGTGTCCCACGCCAACGCGCTCGCGTAGCCGACGACGGTGACGGGCTCGCCGCAGCGCCGGATCGCGCCGTAGCCGCCGAGTGCGTTGATCGTCGTCTGAAGCAACCCGATCTCGTTCGTGCGCCCTCGTTCGTGTCGGAGATCCTGGCGCTCGGCGCTGGTTCGCGCGACAGCGCCGGGTACGACGGTCGCGACCAGCACGACAACCACTGGGATCCCGGACCAGTGGGGAAGCCGCGGCCGCAGTTTCGGCAGTTCAGTCAGCACCCACCCGACGCCGACCCCGGCCAGCACCGCGCCCACCGCCCCCGCCTCGAACATGTAGCGCGGCAGCGCCGGAAAGCCGTGAAACGCAAACGCGATCTCGATCGCGACCCATGCCGCCACGGCGCCGGCGAGTGCAAGCACCAGACGGTCGCGGCGTTGAATCGCGATCGCGACGCAGACCAGTGCTGCGACCCAGACCGCCGGGTATTGAAGCCCGGCGAAACGCCCGATCGTGCCGGTGAGCTTGTTCTGGTGAAGCGCGCGTGGCGACCGCAGCGCCAGCTCCCCGGCGATGTCGGGTCTGCCGTTCGTGATCCACGGGATCCCGAACCACATGAACCCGACCAAGGCGATCCCGCCGTAGAGCATCCACCGCATCGATGGGACCTTGAACCACGCCCAGATCGAGTACATGCCGAGGAACGGCCACACCTCGGGACGGCCGAGCGAGCCGAGCACAGCGAACACGAATGCCCACCGTGGGCGCCCGCACAGACACATATCGATACTCGCCAAGCACGCGGTCACGATGATCGGATCAGACTGCACGCTGAGGATGTAGTGCATGTAGTCCTGCAGCCCCAGCACCGAGGCGCCCGCGAACAGCGCGGCCGCGGCCGGCGCAAACCGCCGGACCGGTCCGTGAGCGTCCCGCGGCATCGACTCGTCTGTGATCCGGTAGGCAATCCGGCCGGCGAACATGCTGCCCGCCAGCGAGACGGTCACAGCGGTGATCATCCACAGCCGCAGCTCGTCGCGATGACCCGCGAGGGCATACGGCACCGTGAACAGGTAGGGGAGCGGCTTCCACGAGGGCGCCCCACCCAGGTCGAGACTCAGATGGAGCGTTTGATAGCCCCACACCAGCCACCCGTATGGGTCATAACCGGGCCGTGTCCTCGCCCACAGCAACAGGATCGTCGACAGCACGACGAGACCGCACCCAGCAATCAGCCACCCCCAGCGGAGCACGAACGATTGCTCCGAACGCGCTTGCCGCTCGGGCGCGGCCGGCTCGACAAGCGGCGGAGCTTCGAGCGTGGGGTCAGTCACGACCGCGCGCACGGTAGCAGCAGCGGGCGCGGTCACGGGGGCGCGGCCGGTTGAGCGGGTGGCGTTCACCAACGATCCGGCTTGCGGTGATCGCCGCTCGGATTGTTAGGATTCTCGGCGTGATTGCCGAGGAGCTCACCGGGATCGATGGGCAGCCGCTCGACCCTGTGCTCATCGACGGCAAAGCGGTGCTCGTGGTCAATGTTGCTTCGAAGTGCGGGTTGACGCCCCAGTACGAGGGCCTCGAGCGATTGCAGGAGCGCTACGCCGAGGCCGGGTTCACGGTTCTCGGCGTCCCGTGCAACCAGTTCGCCGGCCAGGAGCCGGGCACGCCCGAGGAGATCCAGCAGTTCTGCTCGGTGACGTATGGCGCGAGCTTTCCGTTGACCGAGAAGCTGGATGTGAACGGCCGCCACCGTCACCCGCTCTACGGGCGGCTGACGGCCGCGCCGGACGCTGCTGGTCGTGCCGGCGAGGTCGAGTGGAACTTCGAGAAGTTTTTGATCTCTCCGGCTGGCGAGGTGGTTGCACGGTTCCGTCCCCAGGTCGAGCCCGAAGACGAGCAGGTTCTACGCGCGATCGAGCGTGCGCTTCCTTGATCGTGGCATCGGAGATGATCAGGGCGACGGACGTCCGGGTGGGTGATCGGCTGCGCGCGAGATCCGGCGTGGAGCTAACCGTGACCCGGATCGACGAGGGATTCATGGGCCGGGAGATGCTGGCGTTTGTCGAGGACTCCGAGGATCAGTGGTTCAAGATGCCAGCCCTCCGGGACGGCGACGTCGAGCTCGTCCGTCGCGGCGATTTGCCGGACTGATTCGCTGCGCGTCGCGCTCCTGCTCGGGAGCATCGACCTCGGCGCTGATTGCGATTGGGTCCGCCTCCGAACCGAGATGGCAGACATGTCCAATGCCTGAATTGAGGCACCGCTAGATGGAGCTGGACGGGATCTCCCTGCACGTCGTCGAGGCAGGGCATCCGAGCGCCAGCCCAATCATCTTCCTTCACGGCTGGCCCCAGTCGTGGGTCGAGTGGCATCCGCTGATGGTGCTTACGGCGCGGGGTACGAAACAAACACCCCGGTGCTCTACTCCGCGGCGCGGGCAGTCGCGGCGACCTTGGGAGCTACGCGCACTGGGCTACGAGCGGCCGGCGTGACGCAGCTGACGACCAGGCTGATCGCGGACGCCGGACATTTCATCCCCGACGAGCAGCCCGCAGACCTCTGGCAAGCCATCGACGAGTTCATCGCGCTGCGCCCGGCGAACCAGTAGACGCGTCGGCCGCTCGTTTCGCGGTCGGCGACGCCCACCCGCTGATCCAAGCCGCAGCGGCACGGCCGGGCATGGTTCGATCACGCAACTTCGACGATCACGAGATGGTTGCCGTCCTGGTCGCGCAGCTCGAACATCGGTGGGACACCCGGCCAGCGCAAGAGGTCACCAACATCGACTCCGCGGGCCTGCAGATCGGCGTGAAGAGCGGGGGCGTCGTCGGTCTTCAGGCGGATTCCGGTTTGCACACCCGTAGGTGCTTGCTCCCGCGTCGGCACGAGTGCGATCGTCACCGTCGCCCTCTTTGGCGCAACCTCGATCCAGCGTCCGCCGAACTGCTGCCCCGGGACGTCCCGGCGCTTTTCGAACCTGAGCTTGTTGAGATAGAACTCGAGCGCTCG
>JBEKRJ010000209.1:0-7475 GCA_049518835.1 Solirubrobacteraceae bacterium | reverse complement strand
CAACGAGATCCAGTACTTACCCCTGACCCTTAGCAGTATTTCACCACATGGCCCCACGCATGCAGCAGTGCCTGGCCGCTTGTAGGATCACCGGTCCGGACGCGACTTTGCCGGTATGTCACGTTTGGCGACCGGCTGGCGCTTCTGGACTCCTCACACGGCGCTCGATCCGCCGGCCTCGCCGCGATCGGCTCCGATCAACCTGCGCTTGTGAGCCAAGATCAGCCCTCGGGCAGCACTCAGCTCAGCGCCGCTGGGCCGGCGCTTCATCGACGCGAACAGCTCGCCGCTGAACTCGACCAACCGTTCGCAGTGCTCGGGCAAGCTTCCGCTCAGGCCGCAGAACGGTCTCTCCTGCGCCTCTCACACGGGCTTGACTCTCCCCCTGAGGGAGGGCGCAGACTCCTAGGCATGGCAACGGAACTGACGATCGGGGCGTTCTCCCGGATCACCCACCTCAGCGTCAAGACGCTGCGCCACTACCACGACTGGGGCCTGCTGGAACCCGCCGCCGTCGACCCCGACAGCGGCTACCGGCTGTACTCCCCCGCGCAGGTGCCGGCAGCGCAGGCGATCCGCCGCTTCCGCGATCTCGCAATGCCGATCGAGCAAGTGAAGGCGGTGCTCGCCGCCGAGGACCCGGCGCTCCGCAGCGAGCTGATCGCCGCGCACCTGCGGCGGATGGAGGAGCAGCTTGCGCGTACCCAGCAGGCGGTCGCCTCGCTGCGTGCGCTGGTCGAGGGCAGCCGCCCGGTCCCCGCGATCGAGCACGTCACGCTGCCCGCGCTCGAGGTGCTGGCGATCACGGAGACCGTACCCCGCGACCGGCTGCACGCCTGGTGGCGGGAGGCGTTCTTCGAGTTGCGTGCAGCGCTCGGCCGGGCCGGCGGCATCGCGGCTGGTCCCGCCGGCGGCGTGTACGCCCAGGAGCTATTCGAGGCCGAGGCCGGGGAGTGCACCGTCTACCTGCCGGTCGTGGCGCTCGTCGACGGTGCCGGGCGCGCGCGCATCACCCGCCTGCCGGAGCGCACGCTGGCCGTCGCGGTTCACGTGGGCGCGCACGGCGACGTCGACCTCGTGTACGCGGCGCTCGGAACCCACGTCGCCGAGCGCGGCATCGACGGCGGCGGTCCAGTTCACGAGCGCTACCTCGCCGGCGAGCTCGACGGCCCAGATCCAGCGGGCGCACGCACCGAGATCGGCTGGCCGATCACCACCGCGACAGCCGCCCCGTAGCCGCCGGCCGCGCCCCGCCGGCCGCGCCCACCCGGCTCACCCAACTCACACGACATTCAGACATCCGACCGCCGTCCAGGGCCGCCGCACCGAAACGAACAGGAGACCCCGTGCCCGCGCACCTGCCCGCCCCTGCCCGTAGCACCGCGCTGCTGGCGATCCTCTCCCTCGCCGGGACGACGTTCGCGCTGCTGCAGGCGATCGTCGTGCCTGCTCTGCCAGCGATCGAGCACGCGCTCGGCACCGGCCCGACCGGCGCGGCCTGGATCCTCACCGCCAACCTGCTCAGCACGGCCGTGCTCACGCCCGTCCTCGGGCGGGCCGGAGACATCCACGGCAAGGACCGGGTCCTAACCGCCGTGCTGCTCGTGCTCGGCGGCGGCACGCTGGTCTGCGCCACCGCACAAAGCCTCCCGATGATGCTCGCCGGGCGGGCGCTGCAGGGCACCGGCGGCGCCGTATACCCGCTGGCCTTCGGCATCGTCCGCGACGAGCTGCCGTCGACGCGCGTCGCCGGGGCGATCGGCCTCGTCTCCTCCTTGCTCGGAATCGGCGCCGGCCTCGGGCTCGCGGTGGCTGGTCCAGTCGTGGCGGCGCTTTCCTACCACTGGCTGTTCTGGCTGCCGCTCGCGGTGCTCGCTCCGACCACCGCCCTCGCGCATCGGTTCGTGCCGCGTTCGGCGGTCCGAACCCCCGGCACGGTAAACCAGACCGCGACCGGGCTGATGGCCGCCGGCCTCGTCGCGGTGCTGGTGGCGGTGAGCATGACGCCGCAGTGGGGCTGGACGTCGCTGCGCACGCTCGGGCTTGCCGCGCTGGGTGCGGTCCTGGTCGCCGGCTGGATCCGGCTCGAGCTCCGGGCCCGTGAGCCGCTCGTCGACATGCGGATGATGCGCGACCGCGCCGTCTGGGCGACGAACCTGGCGGCGTTCCTGCTCGGCTTCGGCATGTACGCCGTGATCGTGCTCGTCCCCGAGCTGGTCGAGCTGCCTCGCGGCAGCGGCGTCGGGCTCGGTGCCTCGGTCACCGTCGCCGGCGCGTTCATGCTGCCGACCGCCGTCCCGCAGCTCGTCGTCGGGCCGCTCAGCGGCGCGATCGAACGCCGGATCGGATCACGAGCCCAACTGCAGCTTGGCCTGCTCTTGATCCTCGCCGGCTACGCCGGCCTCGCCATCGCGCACGCCGCTGCAGGCGAGCTGCTCGTCAGCACCGCCGCGATCGGCGTGGGGCTTGGACTGGGTCTGGGGGCGCTCGGCAATCTGATCGTGTCGAGCGTCGACCACAGCCAGACCGGGGTCGCCACCGGGATGAACGCGGTGCTGCGCACCCTCGGGGGCGCCGTGGGCTCACAGGTGGTGGCGAGCGTCGTCCTCGGCTCCCGTGGCATCCCGACCGGGGGCGGATTCGCCCTGGCCTTCCTCGCCTGCGCGATCGCCGCCGGGCTCGGACTGGCGGCTGCGGCAGCGATTCCGGGGACCCGTCGCCGGCGCCCCACCGAGCCCGTGGCGCAGGGCGCGTGAGCGGTTGTGACTCAGGACCGGCGGGTCCTGAGACGATGCTGATGCGGCCCGGCAGCGTGTCAATCGCCGGCGCCGCGGCAGCGCGTCGAGGCCCCGACAAGTTCCTCGATCGACGATAGACCGTGATCGCGTAGCCGGCGCACAAGTCCGCCGTTCATTCGTCGTGCCCACCCCGGACCCCCGTAAACGAATCCGGTGTATGCCTGGACCAGCGTGGCGCCCGCGCAGATCCGGTCCCACGCGTCGTCGGGCGTCTCGACCCCGCCAACCGAGATCAGCACCACGCGACTGCCGACTCGCGCATACAGGCGCTGCAGCACCTGGAGTGCGCGAGCCTTCAACGGCCGCCCTGAAACGCCCCCGCCCGCAAACCACCTCTCCTGGTGGAGGCCGGCACCCAGCCCCGCTCGGCTTACCGTCGTGTTGACCGCGACGATCCCCGCGAGCTCGAGCTCGAGCGCCAGGTCCGCGATCGAATCGAGCTCCTCGTCGCTCAGGTCGGGGCTGATCTTGACCAGCAACGGAAGCGACACTCCGGCGGTCTTCAATTCGTCGCGGAGCTCGTCGATTAGCCGCCGAAGCGCGTCGGTCGCTTGCATGTCGCGCAATCCGGGAGTGTTCGGCGAGCTGACGTTGACGACGATGTAGTCCGACCACGGCGCCACCTCCCGAACCGTGGCGCGGTAGTCCTCTGCGATCCGATCAAACCGCGTGACCAGCGACTTGCCGATGTTCGTGCCGACGATCGTCTCTCCGGTCCGCCTGCGCAGGCGCTGGGCGGCCCGGATCGCCCCCGGATTCGGAAAGCCCATCCGGTTGAGGATCGCTCGATCGCTCGGGATGCGGCGGATCCTCGGCGACGGATTGCCCGCCTGACCGTTGGCGGTCACGGTGCCGACCTCGACGAAGCCGAAGCCGATTGCGCCAAGTGACTCGAACCAGTTCACGTCCTTGTCCAGTCCCGCCGCGACCCCCACCGGGCTTGGAAACGTCAATCCGAGCGCCCGAATGCTCAGCCCGTCGCCGCGAGGGAACGAGCGTCGTCGGACCAGCTTCCGGACGCCCGCGTTGGCCGTCAGCGCCCGCAGCGACACCGAAGCGAGCTCGTGCGCCAGCTCCTCGGGGATGTGTTGCAAGAACAGCTTGAAGACGATTCGATAGGCCACGGCGGAGGCGGCCGCCGCGCTTCAGGCGACCGGCCGCACTCGCAGCCGGCGGGCGAGCTCGAGCGCCTCCTCGAGCGAGGAGAACGTGAGCTGGGCCCGGTAGCCGTGGCCCGCTCCCGGCACGACTTCCAGCTCGGCTCCGAGCGCCGCCCCGAGGGTGTCAGTGATCTGATCGATCGCGGCTTGCTGATCGGGGTGCAGCTGGCGCCCGCGACGGGCCGGCGGCTTGCGCGCGGCCGGCTGCTGGCCGGCGACGCGCGCCCGCGCCTCGAGCTCGCGCACCGACCAGCGTGCGTCGACGGTGGCGCGGGCCAGCAGGCGCCGTTCCGCGTGATCCTCGGCGAGCAGCAGGGCGCGACCGTGGCCCTCGGTCAGCTCGCCGTGCTCGATCAGCTCCAGCGCCTCGTCTGGCAGGTCGAGCAGGCGGATCAGGTTCGAGACCGCGACGCGGCTGCGGCCGACGCGCAGGCCGACCTCCTCACGAGTCAGGCCGAGCTCTTCGACGAGCGCGGCGCACGCTCGCGCCTGGTCGACAGGGTTGAGGTCCTCGCGTGCCATGTTCTCGATCAGCGCCAGCTCGAGCGAGGCGGCGTCGTCGTCGCGGCGGACGATCGCCGGGATCGTGTCGAGCTCGGCGAGCTGCGCCGCGCGCCAGCGCCGCTCGCCGGCGATCAGCTCGTACGTGCCGCCGGCGAGGGGCGCGACGAGAACGGGCTGGAGCACGCCGCGAACGCGAATCGAATCGGCCAGTGCGACCAGCGTCTGGTCGTCGAAGATCCGCCGCGGCTGGCGCCGGTTCGGTGCGATCAGCTCGACCGGCAGCCGGCGCAGATCCTCCTGGTCGTCCTTGGGGGCGACCGTGAGGATCGCGGCAAGACCACGGCCCATCCCTTTCTGGCGTTCAGCCACGAGCGGCGACCTCCTTCGCCAGCTCAAAGTAGGCGTCGGCCCCGGCGCAGTGGGGATCGTGGTGGATCACGGGCTTGCCGTAGCTGGGCGCCTCGCCGATCCGAACGTTGCGCGGGATCACGGTGTCGAACACCAATTCCGGGAAATGGGTGCGGACCTCGTGCTCGACGTCCTGGGCCAGGCGCGTGCGGCCGTCGTACATCGTCAAGAGCATCCCTGCAACCGTCAGGTGCGGATTGAGCTCGCGCTGGATCAGCGACAGCGTGTCCAGCAAAGCTGCCAGACCTTCGAGCGCGAAATACTCGGCCTGCACGGGGACGATCACCTTGTCGGCCGCGACGAGGGCGTTGACCGTCAGCGGGCCCAGCGACGGCGGGCAATCGAGGATCGTGAACGCGTACCGATCGCGGACCTCGCGTAGCGCCGCCCGCAGGCGCGTCTCGGAGCCGATGATCCGCGGCAGCTCGACGGTCGCACCCGCGAGATCGGGGCCGGCTGGCGCGATCCACAGATGCTCGATCGAGGTCGCCACGATCACGTCCTCGATCGCGGCGTCCCCGACGAGCACGTCATAGACCGTCCTCGTCGCGTCCTTGCCGAGACCAACGCCGATCGTGGCGTTGCTCTGCGGGTCGATGTCGACCAGCAGCGCCTCGTAGCCGGCCTCCGCCACGCACGCGGCGAGGTTGACGGCGGTCGTCGTCTTGCCTACTCCGCCCTTCTGGTTGGCAATTGCGTAGATCGTGCCCACGCCGGCCACGCTAGCGCCGCGTGCGGTCAGACGACCCGGATCCTGGCGATCCGCCGCTGCCCGCGGCATCATCGAGCCCCGTCCGCGCGCTCGCGCCCGAAGCCTCCGAGCGGCCGCTTGACGGCAAACCCTGGACGTCTGGGAAAGCGTGATGGCGTTTCCCTCACCTTCAACATGAGCTGCAGATGCCGGTGCTCCGCCTTGGGATATGGCTGCACAGCAAGGGGTTCGGCGACCTCGAGGCCCAACTCGTCGCCGGCCCGGGCAACGGCGAGCTCGGCGCAACGGTCGCGGCGACCCTGCCATGCGACCGCCGTCCCGCCAATCACGAGCAGCGGGGCAGCGTATTCGGCGACGACTGCCGGCGCTGCAAGCGCCCGTGCAGTGACAACGCCGCACACGCCGAGTCCGTCCGTCCAGCATTCCGCCCGCACGTGCACGACGTGCGCGTTCGGGACCGCGCAAGCAGCGATCGTCCGCGCCAGAAACTCGCACTTACGCGCATTGCTCTCGACCAGGTAAACCTGCGCCGCCGGCAGCGAGATCGCCAGCGGGAGACCCGGAACGCCGGCACCGGCGCCGAGATCGGCGATCGACGACGCCGCTCGCACTTGGGGAAGCTCGAGCGCCACGAGCGCGTCGGCGATGTGGTCCTCGATCGCCTTGCCCGGGTCACGCACCGCTGTCGGCGCAAAGGGATCGCCCACCAGCATCGCAACGAGGGACCCGAGCCTCCAAGCCGCCTCCTCCGGAAGGCGATAGCGCCGGCACAGGCTGCCAAGATCAACGCGTTTGTGCCGGCTGCGGCTACTAGCTGCCGACCGTCCCACGATCACTCCGGTCCTTGGACACGAGCAAGCGCCGCGCGCTCGCGCTGGATGAATCCCGCGTAACGCTCGCACATCAACCCGAACCGCTCGGCGGCGTGACCGTCGAGCCTAGGATCAAGCTGTTCCTCGAGTAGAGGTAGAACCTCGCTCACAAGCGCTCGCCCGCGGGCCATCCACTGGTAGTACGACCGCCCGCCGTGGTGATATGGCCCGTAGAGCCGGGTGGCGGGAAACCGCTCGAGCAGCCAGCGGAACAGCGCTTCGTGCCGTACGTGCATGCGCAGCGTCACCTGCGGCTGCTTGCCGTCGCCCCCGAACGACCCTTCGCCGACGAGCAAGCCGATCACGACGCCGCGCTCGAACTCAGACAAGGGACGCACGCCACGAGTTCTAGCGCGTGTCCTGTTTCACCGTCAGAAAAAACGTGAAACACGCATCACCCCACGACCGCGCGCTCCGCACGCGGCACCCACACGCGGCACCCGCAAGATGCCGACCCTCAGTTCAATTCACCAGCGGCGCCACGACCAACCTTCGCGACGGCTCTTGCCCCTCGCTGTAGGTCTCTACGTCGTGGCGGCCCTTCAGATGCTCGTGGACGACCTTGCGCTCGAGCGCGCTCATCGCCTCGAGCGCGATCGGCCGCCGGTCGTGAACCGCCGTCTCGGCAGCCTGGTCCGCCGCCGCGCGCAGCGCGACGGCGCGGCGCTCGCGATACCCGGCGGCGTCGACCTCGACGCGCTTGCGCGCCGGCGCGTCGACCTGAAACGCGAGCCGGTAGGCAAGATGCTGGATCGCGTCGATCGTCTGCCCGTGGTGCCCGATCAGCAGTCCCAGATCATCGCCGACGTACTCCGCGCGCACAGCCTGGGAATCCTCGTGCACCTCAATCGTGGCATCGACCCCGACCGCCTCCGCGATCCGCTCCAGCAGCTCTCGCACGCGCGATCCCGCATCACCGTCCGCCGGATTCATGTCTACCTCCGGCGTCCGGAGCGCTTCTTCTTCTTGCGCGGAGGCCGCGGCGGCGGCACCGAGCGCGCGCTCCTCGTCCCTCCGGCCC
>JBEKRJ010000208.1:0-7504 GCA_049518835.1 Solirubrobacteraceae bacterium | reverse complement strand
ACGATCCAAGCTCGCGTGCCGCTCGTGCGCTGAACCGCAAGGCGTTGGCCGGCGCCGCGGTCGAGCAGCGGGCCCAGCCGACGAACGTGGATGCTGTCCGTCTGCTTGGTCTAGAAGTGGTGTCGGGCGCTCGGGCACAGCGGCTGGCTTGTTCGGGGCGTGACGCGCAACGCTCGTCGCGAGCTGATAGCTGCCGGTCGCCCCGCGGGCCGCGGTGCGCATCAGCGCCGCGGCGTTGTCGGCCGAGGGATCCTTCGCCTCGCTCTGGACAGCTGCAAACCCCGACCGGTGGGTTATGGGGCGAGGCGAACGGTCGCGCCGCGCAGCAGCGCGTGCATCGCGCTGCTGGTGAAGTTGGCGAAGAATACGGCGGCGAGGTAGCCGCCGGGAATCCGGGCTCGACTTGAGGTGAGCACGTACTCCTCGCTGATGGAGTTGCTGTTGTCGAACTCACCCGATTGCGTTCCGCGGCGCGTGGTGGCGTAGGCCAGCAGCCGTTGGGCGGCGCCTCAGCCTTCGGCGAAGGCGACCGCGGCGACGGGCCGGGGCAAGGCTGCACGCTAAATCCTGTCACGCAGGTCGGCACGGACATGCCGCGCGGGCACGTTGTGCGGCTGCCGCGGACGCCGGGCTCCGGCGCGCCGTTGACGACGACGAAGCGGCGCACGAGCGCCAGCCCGGGCGGGAGACGCACGGTCAGCTGCAGCCGCTGGCTGACGGCGGTGGCGCTGACTTGGACTGTCTGCCGTCGGGCAGCCGCCGCGGGCGTTGGCGCGAGCAGTGCTACGGATGCGGCGATGAGAATCGCGAGGTGGACCCGTCGCGTCATTGCGGCAAGCGTAACGATGCGCGGGGGACGCTTGACGGGAGGCGCTCGCCGCCGAGGCGTCGCGATTGTGAACGCCAGAAGGTCTGGTCGTCGCAGCGCGCCAGCCGCCGGGCACGCTCCGCGTTGGATCCTCTGGCCGGTGAGCTGAGAGCCGTCGACTTTGTTTGCTCGTTCGGGTCTGGAAGGCGAGCACGGCGCTCGACGCCACAATTGACCGGTGACGGCGAGGCTCGCCGGCTGCTGAGCTGCTCGGAGCGGATTGCCTGGATAAGCGCGAGCGATCGCAGAGCCGGCGGTGTCAGCCGTCCGGGTAATCTCTTGGCGGGGATCGTGATGAGCGTCTTGGCGGATGGCACTGCGTATTTCGGGCGGCTGGGTGAGATCGCGTATGACCCAGATGCCGATCGGGTGCAGTGCCATCTGTGCGGCGAGTGGTTTCGGTGGGTGGGCGGCACGCATCTCTCGCGCACGCACGGCTGGACGATCGAGGAGTACCGCGAGGCGTTTCATCTTCTGCAGCAGACTTCGACGGCTGCCAGTGGGATCGGCGAGCTGCGCCGAGAGCAGCTCAAACGGCGCATCGATAGCGGCGAACTGGTGCCGCTGGGACCCAACCGGCGACCGGTCGGAAGACCGCGGATCGACGGGCCAGAGAAGATGCCCGAGTGGCGGTCGCTCGCGGCTCGCCGTCCCGATCTCGCCGGCCAGCTTCACCTGACCCGTAACGGCGAGATCCGAGCGCGACAGGTGGCGGTTCACTCGCAGGCGCGCTTGTGGTGGCGCTGTGGTTGCTGCGGGCATCAGTGGCAGGCGACGCCGAAGGATCGCCGCCACCAGCCTGCGGGGTGGTGTCCGCAGTGCGCGGGACCGCAACGCACGGCGCCGAAGGGGAGCCGCGCCCGGTCGCTGGCCGAGCGGCCCGACCTGCTCGCCGAGCTTGACGCGACGCGCAACCGCGGCGTCGACCCCACGCAGATCGCCGCGAAGAGCTCAAAGAAGCTGTGGTGGCGCTGTCCGGCGTGCGGGCACCGCTGGCAACGACCCCGGCCGTCAGAGCAGCCGGCTCGGGATGCCCGCAATGCGCGCTCGTGAGCAGCCGGCGGACGGCGCGGCTTGTCGATACAGAGGACTCGCTCGCGGTCAGTATCCGCGGATCGCCGCCGAGCTTGACCTGACCCGCAACCCCGCTATTGATCCGACGCGGCTCGGTGCACGGTCGGGCCAGCGGCTGTGGTGGCGCTGTCTGACCTGCGGTCATGAATGGCGGGCGTTGGTGTATGTGCGGACCGGCGGATCGGGGTGCCCGGCGTGTCGAGCCGCGCGCCCCGGGCCGGGCGGGGAGACATTCGCCGACGCCCGGCCGGACCTCCTCGGCGAGTGGCATCCGACGCGCACGGCGACCTCACGCCGGCCACCGTGAGCGCTCACTCGATGCGTAAGGCTTGGTGGCGCTGCGCGGCATGCGGACACGAGTGGGAGGCGAGCGTCGGCGCTCGGGTTCGAAGCCCTCGCGGGGGTTGTCGCCAGTGCGCGCAGGCGTTGGTCAGGCGCGAGCGCCACGCCAACGGCAGTTCGCTCGCCGCGCTGCATCCCGAGCTGCTCGCCGAGCTGGCGCCGGCGCGCAACCCGGGGATCGATCCGACAGAGCTCGGCGCCCGCTCCGGCCAGACCCTGTGGTGGCGCTGCACAACGTGCGGGCATGAATGGCAGACCAAGGTCTATCAGCGCACCGACGGCTCGGGGTGCCCAGCCTGCCGCAAGGTCCGACCCGGCCCTGGCGGACAGACGTTCGCGGACGCCCGGCCCGACCTGCTCGCCGAGTGGCATCCGACACGCAACGGGGAGCTGGACGCCGCCAAGCTGAGCGCGCACTCGAACCGTAGGGTGTGGTGGCGCTGCGCGCAGTGCGGCCGCGAATGGCAGGCGGACGTCAACGCGCGCGCCCGCAGCCCGCGTGGAGGCTGCCGTCACTGCGCCCCGACGCTCGCCGCTCGCGATCGTGCCGCCAAGCGCGGCTGACATCGGTTATTTGCTCGCGCCGTGTCTGACTGACGGAGCGTGAGGCACGCCAGCTTGCACGTAAGTAAGTCTGACCGGATGCTTTGTTGGCCACCTCGCTCAACGACGGACCGCGCCGCGGGGCGTCGTGAACCCGCGAGCGCGCCAAGGAATGTGCCGGCACCTTTCGACGCGTGGGGATGGGCTAGATCCCGGGCTGGAAGCCGGAGGTTGAGCGCGGCCGCCGGCTGCCCGCCGGCGGTCCGGCGAAACCGTCGCCTGGGCGAGCCTCCAGGGCAGCGTCGCGGGTGCCGGCGACCGGCGTTCGGACGCCTCGGCGTGGGTCTGCGCGGTGCGCGCCGTTTGGTCTGCCGTGGCCGGGCACGCCGGTCCGGTGCCACGCCGCGGTCACGCGCGACCGGTCGCCGTCGAACGTCAGCTCGAGCCATCGGGCGCCGTCCGGATCGCACACCGCGCCGGGGTTCAGCAGCCTGCGGTCGGCTTTTGCTGTTGAGAGCGCGAGCTCGTAGTCGGCCTCGACGCGGATCCGGCGCTTGAGCGCGCCCGGCCGCGCGGCGGGCTCCCACAACGCCGGCTGATGGGTGTGCGCGAACAGCAGCAGCGGACGCTTGAGCAGCGACAGGTTGAGCTCGGCCTGCGCCCGCGAGCTGACGAAGTCGTCTGCCGGTGCCGTCAACGCCCCGTGGACCAGCTCGGCGTGGTCAGTCAGCGCGTAAGCGTCGAAGCCGTATAACCGGTCGACCCTCCTTCGTCCAAGCTCCCGGAACGCCGTCGCGGCAGCGTTGATCTCACCGTTGACCACGTTGCGGCGCTCCCATGCCCTGGCGGTGACGAACAGTTCGTGGTTGCCGATCAGGATCTGCTCGCAGTTGCTGAGCACCCAGTCAAACGCGCGTTTAGGTTGCGGGCCGCCGGACACCCAGTCGCCAAGGCACCAGACGCGGTCGATGCCGCGCCGCTCGATCTCGAGCGCGACGGACTTGAGCGCCCGCCAGTCGGCGTGAACGTCGGCGATCACCGCGATCCGCTCCACCGCCGGGAAACGATACGGCCCGCAGCGCTAACGGACTGCTCGGCCGCGACCGCGACCCCTCTGGCCGCCAAAGCCCATCAAAAGGGTCGGTGGTGGCGGTCGGGCGGCTTTGCGGCCGGGTGCGCTGCGGCCGCGGTCGGGAAGGCGCTACCGCCGCGCTCGACGAACGCTTCACCCTGACGCGCCGACTGCTCGACCGGGGCGCCGACGGCGCCGAGCTGCCGCGACCGTCACTGTTCCCAGCGGCGCTGTACGCGGTCGGCACGGCAGGCATCCCGGTCCTCGGACTCGCCGACGGCTGACTGGCGAACCGCACGCTCGCGTTGCGTTCCTGCACGCCAGCCGCACCGCTGAAACCGTTGGTTGGTCGACGACCTCGGCCGCGTCGTGTCGCTCAACCGGCGGGTTTCAGCGTCGCTGGCGCGACGAGCGCATTGCGGCGTGCTCGAGCGCGGCGGTCCAGGAGCCGAACCGGTTGATGATCGCCTTGGCGCCGGGTTGGCGGCGTTCGCGGCGCCAGACGGTGACTGTCGGCGCCACGCCGTGGTGGCGCTGGTAGGCGCGTAGCGCGTCGATGATCTCGCGGCGGTCCGCGCCGCGTGGCGCGCGCTCGGCTGCTGTCAGGCCGGCGAGCGCGAGCGCGTTGGCCCACGAGCCGCAGTGACGGATGATCGCTTCGGCGCTCGGCCGAAGCCGCTGCTGCTTCCACGCGGTCGTGGTCGGCGAGCGGCGGTGCTCGCGACGGTAGGCGCGCAGCGCGCGTATGACCTGCTGGTCGTCGACCGGATCGGGGTTGCCGGGCTCAAGGCCGGCGCGGCGCAAGGCGTCGCTCCAGGATCCGAAGCGCGAGATCGCCAGCGCGGGCGAGGGGTATCGCGATAGCAGCCCGACGCGATCAGTGCTGCGGGGTGCCCGGCCGTGCTCGGCGGCGAACCGGCGCAGGCCGGCGAGCAGCTGCTCGTCGCTCCAGCTCGCGCGGATCCGCCGCGGCGCGAGCCCGGCCGCTTCGACGGCGGCGTTCCAGGATCCGAACCGGTTGGTGATCGTGCTCGCGTGGGCAGCAGCCCGCGCCGTTGCCAGTCGGTCGAGAACGGCGCGCCGCCGTGCTTTGCGGCGTACGCGCGCAGCGCGTCGAGGATCTCGGTGTCGGTCAGCGATGGTGGCCGGGGGCGGTCGAATCCGGCCGCCTGCAGGGCTCGATTCCAGGAGCCGAACTGCCGCACGACGTGGCTTTTCGGCGGCCAGCGTGGGCATTCGCGCTCCCACCGCGGATGGCCCCCGATATCGGCCGTACGCCAGTCGACGATCGCCGGAGGGCGTCCCTCCAGCCGCTTCCAGGCGCGCAGCGCGGCGACGATCTCGCGCTCTGTGAACGGCTTGCCCCACCGCGACGCGTGCTGGTGTCCGCAGCGGCGGCACAGCTGCACCTCCAGGTCGAGGACAGGCTCGCCGCACCGCGCGCAATCGTGCGCGTTGGGGTAGCGGCGGGCGGTGTCGGGCGAGATGCCCAGCAGCTCGCCGATCTCCGCCCACCGCAGACCATCGCCGCGCAGCCGCATCGCCTCGCGGACCCGCTCTGCGAACGGCAATTGGATCGGAGGGCGGGCTGGGAACCCCGCCTGCGACAGCAGCTCGCGCCACCCGCCGACGTGTTCGGAAACGACGCGGGTGCTCGGCCATGCGGGATGCTCGCGCTCCCACTTGGCAGCCAGCGACGTATCGAAGCCCGCGTCGCGCGCTCGCTCGACCGGCCCCCAGTCGTAGTAGCGCGGCGGCGAGCCTGTCTGTCGCGCCCACTCGCGGCAGCGTTCGATCACCCGTTCGCGATCCCACGTACCCGGATTCACGAACCACCGCTGCCGCGGCGGCGCCGCCGGTCGTCCCAGCCGCACGCCGGTGGCGGCCGACGACCGTCCGCTGCCAAACGCCCGAGTTGTGCCTATCACGGCGACCAAGCGTATGACCGCCCGCGGTCAAAGCGCTCCGTCGTGCATCCGCGCAACGCCGCGGACGCGCCGCTCGCTCAGCGCTCGCTCGAGCTTGCACCGCCGCCTACCGAGCCGGCACAGATCGTCACTGCGCTGGCGAGCGACAGAATCGCGACCGCGGACCCGAGACCTCAAGCGGCTTTGCGGCCGGGTGCGCTGCGGCCGCGGTCGGGGAGGTGCTGGCAGATCCGCGCGACGATCAGCCCCCTCGCGGTGTGAGTGTCGCCGGGATGCGCGACCAGGTAGATCCGCGCGCACCGCTGCCCGGGGCCTTGGCCGACGATCACGTGCGGGCCGACGGTCAGCCGCCTGTCGTTGTGACGGATCGTGTACTGGTCAGGGTGCTGGCCGACGGCGACGTTGGACACGCCGCCGCGCCACTGGAGCCCGAGCTGGCGGGCGTGCTCGGCGAGCGTCATCCCGATCCCGTCCGGACGCAGATACGCGGCGGCGAGCTGGTCGAGGCGGCGCAGGTCCTCGAGCAGCTCGCCCGGCCGCCCGAAGCACAGCTCCGCGGCGGACTCCAGCGCGGCCGGGGCGTAGAGCAGATGCCGCGCCTCACGCCTGGCCAACTCGACCGCCGCCACGACGGTCCGCGGCGGCTCATCCCGCCGCTCGACCGTGTCGTCCGCGTTGTCATCACAGGCGCTGCGGGACTGGCCGCTCTCGGCGAGGTGGCGCGAGAGGTCGGCGATCTGGCGAGCCTGGCGCTCCGCGAGCCCGCGGTGATCCTCGAGCGACCGCTCCAGAGCGCTGTTGAGCTCGCGGACGACGTCGAGTTCGGACAGCGTCTGCTCGTGCTCGGCCAGCAGATCACCGGCGTGCCGCTCGCCGGCCGCACGCGGCTGGTCAGCGGTTTGCTGGCGCTCGGCGAGGGCTTGCTGTCGGATGGCGTCGACGGCGGGGGGCGTGGTCATGGTTGCGCACGCGAGCCGGGAGAGGTCGCGCAGCAGCCGGCCGCGGATCACGCCCTCGCCAGCGCGGCGGATGTCATCGCCGGCGATCACCGGGTGCTCGAGGCCGTCTCGCAGCCCGGGGTAGTAGATCCGGATCGCGCCGCCCCACACCGCAAGCCCGTCCGGCAAGCTCGCCTTGAGCGCATCGTCGATCGCTGGCTCGGTGGCGTACGTGATGTGCGCGAGCCCCGCCAGCTCCACCGCGAGCCGGTCTGCGTCGACGCGCGGGCGGCGGTGCGCGGCGGAGCAGTAGATCACCGGCCGCGTCCGCTCCGAAGCGTGCAGTAGCGCGCTGAGCGCCTCGACGTCGCTGGTGTTGCGCAGGTGCAGCGCCTGGGCTCGGAGGCGGTGGCCGGCGTCGAGGCTCGGGTGGCGTTCGAGCAGGATCGCCGCCAGCCGCGGCGCGCGAAACCCGACCGACCGCAACGGCGCCAACGGCGCGCCCGGCCGCGCCAGCGACACCTCCAGCCCCACGTGACACGCCCCACTCGCATTGCAGACGACAGCCTGGAGCGCGAACCGCGCCGCCGGGTCGTGATCGCACGCGCGCTCCCAGCCGGCGCGCCAGACCCACTCCTCGCCCGACGCGGCCTGTTCAACCGCGACGCTGCGTCCGTCCGCGACGGCGACCTGCCAGGGCTGGGAGCCGGCTGGCGTGAGCGGCGCGCCGTGGGCGTCG
>JBEKRJ010000207.1:0-7507 GCA_049518835.1 Solirubrobacteraceae bacterium | reverse complement strand
GAGGTAGTCAAACGTGCCGCGGTCGGTGAGCGTGTAGCACGTGTTCGCTCCGCTCTTGCCCTCGGTGCAGGCGTTTGCCGCCTGAACGTTGGCCCCCTGGGTGGCGCCCGCGTTGACGAAGTACCACGGCGGCGCATCGCTCGCGAGCACCGTGCCGTTGTCGGGGCAATTCTGTCCGGACGTGCCCTGCACGCTCGGGCTGATCGGCGACATGCCGCCGCCGTCGGCGGCGCTGACGTCGCACAGCGCGACGCCGGCGGGGGTGAGGCCCGCGCTGGCGACCAGCTGCCAGATCTCGTGCTCCTCGACGGTCGTGCCCGATGCCGTGGTGTTGCCGCCGCGCGTGAAGAACGTCACCCTCGGCGTGCCGCCGTTGTTGTAGCCCGCGGCCGCGACGTCCGCAAACGCCTGTGCGATGTTGTGGGCGCCGTTGCCCTCGACGGCGGCGGGATCGCCCGCCGGCCCCGCGAGCACGAAATCGTTGATGAAGATCGCGTTCCCGTACTGGTTGTTGTACGAGTACCCGCCGCCGACGAACTGGTTCTCCAGCGACGGCGCGTGGACGATCAGCGCGCTCGGGCCGCCGGAGCCGCTCTCGGCGGACTGGATCGCAAGGCCGGTAGCCGACGGGACGTAGTTCAGGGAGAACTGCGGGTAGGCCTTCTCGAACGCGGGCTTGATCAGGTTGGGGACCAGGCCGGAGTCGTTGACATCGCTGGTGCCGACGACGGTCAGCGTCGAGGACGTGTCGGCGCCGGCGACCGCGGGCGCCAGCAGCAGCGTCACGGCGGCGACCGCGGGCGCCAGCAGCAGCGTCACGGCGGCGACCGTCGGCAGCAAGCACAGCGCCGCGCGGCCGACAAGCCGGACGATTTGACGAGGAGAGGGCAGAATTTGACTCATGCGGCCAGCATATAGGCACTGCGTAGGCACGCTGCTGGTGGCGTTGGCGCCGATTGCGCTCGTCGCCGGGTGCGGGAGCGCCTACAGCAAGTCTGACTTCGTCGCCCGCGCGGACGCTGTCTGCACGACCGCCGTGCGCCAGCTGCGGTCGATCCCGCCGCCCGCCACCGCCACGGCGGTCGCCCCCGAAAGCGGGGCGCTGGCCGCCTACCTGGGCGCCGTGGTGCCGGTCGTACAGTCTGAGCTCAGCTCGCTGCAGTCGCTGCGCCGGCCCGCGAACGAGGCCGGCAGTCACTCGGCCCTCGCGCGCTGGCTAGCCGCGTTCGCGCAGGCCTTGCAGGAT
This sequence comes from Solirubrobacteraceae bacterium, assembly GCA_049518835.1. Taxonomy (GTDB): domain Bacteria; phylum Actinomycetota; class Thermoleophilia; order Solirubrobacterales; family Solirubrobacteraceae; genus Palsa-465. The sequence continues at coordinate 6,261 of JBEKRJ010000207.1, read as the reverse complement.
TACCGGGGCCTCGAGGCGGCCGCGCAGCGCGGCGATCCGGACGCGATCTCGAGCGCGCTGGCCGCGCTGCAGGGCAATCCCGTGGCCGCCCTCGCCGCCGGCTACGGGCTGAGTTCGTGTGCGACCGCGAGTGCGACGATCCGCTGAGCGACGGATGACGTCTCGGGCCGGCATGTACCGTGTGTGCGCAGATGGCCAAGGATCTGTCGCTCGGCGAGGCAGCCGCGGCGCTCGGCGTGAGCGTCGACACGCTGCGGCGCTGGGACCGCAAGGGCCAGATCCAGATCAAGCGCGACGCGCGCAACCACCGGCTCGTGCCGGCATCGGAGGTGCGCCGGCTGAGCGGGCGGCCGGTGCGCCACCGCACCGGCACCGAGCGCTCGGCCCGCAACCGGTTCGCCGGGGTCGTGCGCTCGGTCGAGGCCGACGGCGTGATGGCGCTGGTCGAGCTCGAGGCAGGCCCGTTCCTGATCACGGCCGCGATCACCCGCGACTCGGTCGAGGAGCTCGGGCTCGCGACCGGCGTCAGCGCGACCGCGGTCGTCAAGGCGACGTCCGTGATGATCGAACGCGGCGGCTGAGGCGACTGACGTCGGGCGGCCGGGCGCGCAGGCTCGCCGACCAGGCGAGTGCAATCGCCGCCGCGCCGAGCGTGAACGCCAGCCACGCGCCGACGTCGGTCGACCCGGGCCGCGCGCCCGGTTGCGGCGCGCCGGTGCTCGCCGGCAGCGGATGGCCGGCAGCAGCCGCGAGCCGCGCGACCGCGGTCAGTGCCGCGCTCGCAAGCTCGTCGCCGGGGCCCGGCGGGCGCAGGCTCGCGAGCAGCGATCGTTGCACGGGCGCGGCGCCGGCGGTCTGATCGAGGCCGAAGCCGTCGGGCATCACGACCAGCAACGCGCCGCGGTAGACCAGCGACAGCTCCTGCCCGAGGAAGTCGGCGTAGCTGGACGGCTGGCGCCACAGCTCGGTGACCGAGCCGAGATCGTCGGCGGACGCGATCAGCGCGACGCGGATCGGGTAGCCGCTGCGCTGCGCGGCTCCGAGCAGGGCGACGAGCCGCGCCTGAGCCGGCGCCGGAACGCCGGCGTCCTGGGGCAAGAACAGCGCCTGCGTCGCGAGCACGTCGCTCGCGGGGTCCCCGTCCGCGTATGCCGGGGCAGCGGGCCACGCCGTCGCGAGTGTCAAGATGGCGATCGACGCGATCGCGCCTAGCAGCCAGCGGGCACAGAAGCGATCGACGGTCGCGAACGTCAGCGGCGATGAGCGCAAATATGAACGCATCGGATCGGGTTGTCGGCAAGTGTATGGGCGCCGTGCGCGCGCGCCTGCGGGCCGGCGCCGTGCTCGCGTCCGTGCTCGCCGCCCAGCTGACCGCCGCGGCGCTGCCGGCGGCCGCGTCCGCGCACGGGCCGGTGGCCCCGCTCGCGTCGAGCTATCTGGCGAAGGTCAGCTCGGTGCCGGCCGGACTGGATGCGAAGGTCGTCGACGGCGACCAGCGGATGTGGCTGCAGGTGCCCGCCGGCACGCCGGTGATCGTGCTCGACTACACCGGCGCGCCGTACCTGCGCTTCTCGCGCGGCGGGGTCGAGATCAACCGCAACTCGGCGATGTACTTCCTCAACCAGACGCCGATCGCGCAGACGCCGCCGCCGGGCTTGACCGCGAGCACGAGGCCGAGCTGGCAGCAGGTATCGGGCGGCCACCAATATGGCTGGCACGACGGTCGGCTGCACGCGCTGGCGACCGTCGCGCTGCCCGCCGGGGTCACGTTCGCCGGCCGCTGGCGGGTCCCGCTGCTGGTCGACGGGCGCCCGGACGCGATCGCCGGCGGCCTGTGGCGCTCGCGTGACCCATCGATCGTCTGGTTCTGGCCAATCGTGGTCGCGCTGGCGTGCGTGCTCGCCGCCCGTCGTCTGCGCCGGCCGCAGCTCGATGCGCGCGTCGCGCGGGTGCTCGGGATCGCGACGCTGCTGGCGTTTGCCGTCGCCGCCGCCGGTCGGCAGCTGCACGGACGGCCGGCCGTCTCGGCTCTGCAGCTGATCGAGCTGGCGCTGATGCTCGCGTTCGTCGCCTGGGGGCTGCGCCGCGTGCTGTGGCAGCGGCCCGGCTACTTCGCCTACTTCGTGATCGCGTTCGCGGCGCTGTGGGAGGGCCTCGAGCTAATCCCGACGCTCACGCACGGGTTCGTGCTGATCGCGTTGCCCGCGGCGCTGGCGCGAGTATCTGCGGTCGTCTGCCTCGGCGGCGGGGGCGGACTGCTGACGCTCGTGTTCCGGCTCGCGGAGCGGCGCGACCCCGCAGCGCACGACGCGCCGCTCGGGGAGCTGGAAGGCGAGCTCGAAGGCGAGGACGACGCCTCCTGGGAGCTGGCCTGATCGCGAGCCGGGGCCTGCGCGGGGCGCTGTCGGCGCTGGCGGCGCTCGTCGTGGGCGCCGGTGGCGCGGCGGGGTGCGGCGCAGGGCAGCGCTCCGCTGCCTCGAGCCGCTCCGGGTCACCCGGCGCGGCGAGCACGATCGTTCCGCGCGCGTTGTTGCTGCAAGCGCGCCCGATCGGGCGCGACGCCCGCTTTCACCCCCCGGTCAGCGGCCCCGTGATCGCCCCGTGCACGCGCCGGTTGGGGTCACGCAGCGAGGTGCACGTGGAGTTGTTTGCCGCCAACCGGGTGGTGCTGATCCCAGCCGGAATCGGGGCGCGGCCGCCGCTGCGCCTGTTCTCGGGCAGGATCGCCGGCGCCGCCTGCTATGGCGCGGTGGTGACGGTTGACCCCACCGGCCTGGTGCTGGTCTCGCGCGGGCGGCGGTTGACGCTGTCCGATCTGTTTCGCAGCTGGGGCCAGCCGCTGGGCGGACGGGCGCTGGCGGGCTTCACCGCGTCGCGGGGGACCGGCGTGGCGGTGTTCGTCGACGGCCGGCGCGGGCGCGGCTCGCCGGCGGCCGTGCCGCTGACAGGGCGCGCCGAGATCGTGCTCGAGGTCGGGCCGTACGTGCCGCCGCATTCGAGCTACACGTTTCCGCCGGTGCCGTGAAGCCGGTCGACCTGTGCATTGGCCTCGTGCTCGCGAACCGATCGAAAGCAAGGAGGACGAACAAACCGTGAAGGTCAAACTTGGCCTGGCCGCGCTCGTGGCCGCCGCGGCGGTGATCCTGCCGGCGGCGGCATCGGCGCACGCGCGGGTCAGCCCCGCGGTGTCGGTCGCCGGTCAGCTACAGCTCTACAGCCTGGCGGTGCCAACCGAAAAGAGCGGCGTCACGACGAAGACGATCGTGTTGACCGTCCCATCGGGGTTCGGGATCGACTCGTTCGCGCCACCGCCACCGGGATGGCGCATGAGCGAGTCACAGACCGGCTCGGGCGACAACGCGGTGATCACGAAGGTGACCTGGACCGGCGCCAGCACGCCGACCGGCGAGGACTCGCTGTTTCAGTTTCTCGCGCAGCCGGCGTCGGCCCAGACGTACACGTTCGACGTCCAGCAAACCTACTCGGACGGCTCGATCGTCGACTGGTCGGGACCGGAGTCCTCGGCCGCGCCAGCGCCGACGATCGAGGTCGCAAGCTCGCTCGGCGGCGGCGGCGGCGTGTCGGTGCTGTCGATCGTCGCGCTGATCGTCGGCGCGCTCGGCCTGCTGGCCGGAGGGTTCGCGCTGGTCAGCGGCTCCAAGTAGCGGACGCTCGCATGACGGCCCGCCTGCACGCGCTCGCCGGCAGGCGCTCCCGCGCAGCCGCACGAGCGGTGGCGGCGAGCGCGGTCCTCGCGGCTGCGCTGCCGGGCGGCGCATCGGCACACGCGTACCTCGTCAAGACCGTTCCGGCGGCGAGCGGCATCCTCGACACCGCTCCTCAAACCGTCCAACTCACCTATGACGAGGCGGTCGAGCCGCGCTTCGCGATCATCTCGGTGACCAACGCCGCGGGGCGGCAGGAGGCGACCGCGCCACCGAACCGCTCGCCCTCGGATCCCGACACGCTCGTCGTGCCCTTGCGGCCGCGTCTATCGGAGGGCTGGTACCTGATCTACTGGCGCGCGATCTCGGTCGACGGGCACCCGGTGCAGGGCGCGTTCACCTACGCCGTCGGCCCGGACCCGGGTCCGGCGCCGCAGTTCCCCGTCCCGAAGATCTCGGCGACCGCGGCGACGCCGCAATTGCTGATCACGCGGTGGGCGATGTTCGTCGCCGTGATGGCATCGATCGGGCTGCTCGCGCTGCGCCTGGCGATCGCCCGGCCGGCAGTCCGCCGCGTCGACGGCGTGAGCCTGCGTGCGCTATCGGTCGCGGTCGTCGTCGCCTCGGTGCTGGGGCTCGTCGTGATCCCTGTGTACCTCGATTTCTCGACCGCAAACGACTCGTTGCGGTCGGTGTTCGACGTCTCTACGCTTGTGCCGCTGTTCCGGGTCACGGCCTTCGGCCGCGCGCTCGTCGACCTCGAGTGCTGCTTTGCGCTGTTCTGCGTCGCCGCCTGGGTGTCGCTGTGGGTCGACCGGCCTCAGCGCCGGTACCGCTCGATCGCCGAGCTGGCCGCCAACTGCGGCGCGGTGCTCGCCGCGGCCGCCGTGCTGGTCATCCCCGGCGCGGCCGGGCACGCCGGCCAGACCTCCCCGCGCGGCCTCACAGTCGCGCTCGACTGGCTGCACATGGTGTCGGGGTCGGTCTGGCTGGGCGGCCTGATCGGCCTCCTGATCCTGTCCGCCAGCCTCCCGGCGCGAGACCGGGTGACGGCTTTGGCGGTGGTCGTGCCGCGATTCTCGAACGTCGCGCTGATCTCGGTGCTCGCCCTGGGAGCCTCCGGCGCAGCCGAGGGGCTGCTACACACGCCCGCACTCAACGCGCTGTGGGAGACCGGCTACGGGGTCGCGCTGCTGGTCAAGGTCGGGCTGCTGGGCGCGGCGGTCCTGATCGCGTCGGGCAACCTCCTGCGCAGCACCCCGCAGCTGAGGCTGGCGCGGTCGCGCGGACCGTCGCCCACGCCGGCTACAACCTGCAGTTGCTCGTCACTCCGAACAAGGCTGCGGCGCCGGACTCGTTCGCCTTGCGGATCACCAAGGGGGGTCGACCGGTCCGCGGCGCCGACGTCACGCTGACGTTCAACCACCTGCAGATGCAGATGCCCCAGCAGGAGTACCAGCTCAGTGAGACGCAGCCGGGCGTTTACTCGCGCTCAGCACCGGCGCTGGTGATGGTCGGCCCGTGGGGGCTGACGTTCCAGGTCACGCCGCAGACCGGGACGCCGTTCACCGCGCTGATCGTCGACCAGGCAAACGGCTGATCTCAGCGCAAACCAATTCGTACTCTCAAATCCGGCGCGTGGGGAGCGATAACCGGGGGAGCGCATGCTCCCCCCCAACGCCACCGGACAGCCACCGCCCGCGACCCGGCGCGACCCGCACGCCGACCTGCAGCTGCGACGCGAGCTGGCGCTGTTCCGCGGGCTGGTCGAAAGCGCGGTGCACGCGATCGTGGTCGTCGCGCAGTCAGGCGAGATCGTGCTCGTCAACGCCGCCGCCGAGGCGCTGTCGGGCTACCGACGCGAGGAGCTCGTCGGCCAAGGCGTCGAGCTGCTGGTGCCCGAGGCGATGCGCGCCCAGCACGCCGCCAGGCGGGCGCGATTCGATGCGCAGCAGGGCGTTCGCCCGATGGGGATCGGGCTCGATGTCGTGCTGCGCCGCAAGGACGGCAGCGACGTCCCGGTCGAGATCGGCCTCGGACGGGTTCAGACCGACGACGGGTTCCTGATCTCGGCTGCGATCAGCGACATCAGCGAGCGCAAGCGGACCGAGGCCACGATCGCCGAGCTCGAGCGCGAACGCACCCGGCTGGCCGAGGCGACCGAGTACTGCTCCGACGCGGTGATCTCGATCGACCTCGAGCAGCGCGTGCGCCACTGGAACCGCGGCGCCGAGCGTCTGTACGGCTACACCGCGCAAGAGGCGCTGGGACGCACGCTGCACGAGCTGACGGTGTCGACCTACGAGCCGCGCGAGCATGTCGCGCGGATGGTCTCCGGCGAGGACGTATACCAGTACGAGACGCGTCGCCGGCGCAAGGACGGGACGATCGTCGACATCCTGCTGACGATCTCTCCGTGGCATCTCGAGGGCAAGGTCGTCGGCGTCACCGGCGTCGCGATCGCCCTGCGCGACCAAAAAGAGCGCGAGCGCGAGCGCGAGCGACTGGCCGCGGCGGCCGAGCACGGCGCCGACGCGGTGGTCTCGATCGACCGCGACGGGATCGTGCGCCACTGGAGCCACGGCGCCGAGCGGCT
>JBEKRJ010000206.1:0-7527 GCA_049518835.1 Solirubrobacteraceae bacterium | reverse complement strand
GCGACCAGCTTGATCTCCCTGGCCTCGATCTTCTTGCCCAGGTACTCGGGCGTGCGCCCGACCATCAGGCCGCCGATGAACACCGCCAGCAGGACGTACAGCAAGATCGAGTACAGGCCGGTGCCGACGCCGCCGAAGATCACCTCGCTCGCGGACAGGTTCGCGAACGGGACCGCGCCGCCGATGCCGGTGAACGACTCGATCGCGCTGTTGACCGCGCCACAGGAGGTGACGGTCGTGACGACGTCGAACAGCGCCGAGCCGGCGATCCCGAAGCGCTGCTCCTTGCCCTCCATGTTGCCGCCGGTCGAGCCGTGGATCACGCCGGTGTGCAGGCCGGCCGCGTGCTGGGCCGGGGAGCCGTGCGCCTCGGCGATGTAGCACACGATCGCCGCGCCGAGGAACATGATCATCATCGTCGAGTAGATCGCGTACCCCTGGCGGCGGTTACCCGCGATCTTGCCGTACATGAACACCAGCGCCGCGGGGATCACCAGCACGACGAGCATCTCGAGCAGGTTCGTGAACGCGGTCGGGTTCTCGAACGGGTGCGCCGAGTTGGTGTTGAAGAAGCCGCCGCCGTTGGTGCCGAGCAGCTTGATCGCCTCCTGCGAGGCGACCGGCCCCATCGCGATCGTGTTCGTCAGCCCGGTGATGCCGTTGAAGCTCAGATAGTGCGAGAAGTTCTGGATCGACCCCTGGAACACGAGGATCAGGGCGACCACGAACGAGATCGGCATCAGCACGTACAGGATCGTGCGCACCAGGTCCTGCCAGAAGTTGCCAAGGCTCTTGCCGCTGCGCGAGACGATCCCCCGGATCAGCGCCACCGCGACCGCGATCCCCACGCCGGCCGAGAGGAAGTTCTGCACGGTGAGCCCCGCCATCTGGCTGAGGTAGCTCATCGTCAGCTCGCCGCTGTAGTACTGCCAGTTCGTGTTCGTCATGAACGACGAAGTGGTGTTGAACGTCACGTCCCACGTCGCGGAGTGGTAGTGCGTCGGGTTCAGGCCCGTGAACTCCCACAGCGTCTGCGTGCGCAGGATCAGGTACAGCAGCAACCACCCGGCGAGCGAGAAGATGATCAGGCTCTTCGCGTACGCCTTCCAGTCCTGGCCGCGCGCGGGATCGACCCTCATCACCTTGTACAGAAGGCGCTCGGGCCCGCGCAGCAACGGGTCCAGGAACGTGCGCTCGCCGGTGTAGACCGCGGCCATGTAGCTGGCCAGCGGCAGCGCGACCACCGTCAGGATGATCGCGAAGCCAAAGATCGTCACCCACCCTAGGAACGTCATCGCTAGAACTTCTCCCCCCGCAGCAGCGCGTACAGCAGGTACGCGCAGACGAGCACCGACACCACCAGTCCAAACAGGTCCGCGCCGCTCATATCCGCTCGATCCCGTACACCAACGCGAGGAGCAAGCCGAACATGACCAGCGCCAGCAACACCGCAACAATGTCCATGCAGCCATCCTGCAAGCGGCGCCGTCAAGGACCCATGCAGAAACGCGCGCTCGCCATAAAGGTTCTGTGAAGGCGCTCGGCGATGGAGGGCGGGCGGGCCGGAGGGCGGCTGCCGATCAAAGGCGGGCGCGCGGCTGCCGATTACCCGATGCGATCGTGGGCCTCCGGGGAGCCGGGGGTAGGATCGAACGAGATGCAAGCCCCAGACAGCCAGCCACTCAGCCGCCAGCGGCGGCTGCTGGTCCTTGGCATCTGCTGCATGAGCCTGCTGATCGTCGGCCTCGACACGACAATCGTCAACGTCGCGTTGCCGTCGATCCACGCCTCGTTTCACGCCTCGGTGTCGGGCTTGCAGTGGACGATCGACGCTTACACGCTCGTGCTCGCGAGCCTGTTGATGCTCGCGGGGTCGACCGCCGACCGCGTCGGACGGCGGCGGGTGTTCCAAGCCGGGCTGTTCATCTTCGCGCTCGGCTCGCTGCTGTGCGGACTGGCGCCGAGCTTGCCGTTGCTGATCGCGGCACGCGTCCTGCAGGCAATCGGCGGCTCGATGCTCAACCCGGTCGCGATGTCGATCGTCCGCAACGTGTTCGACGACCCACGTGAGCGCGCCGCCGCGATCGGCATCTGGGGCGGCGTGTTCGGGATCAGCATGGCGCTGGGCCCGGTGCTGGGCGGCGCGCTGGTCGACTCGGTCGGCTGGCGCGCGGTGTTCTTCGTCAACGTCCCGATCGGGCTCGCGGCGATCGCGCTGACCGCCGCGTTCGTCCCCGAGTCGCGGGCGCCGCGGGCCCGCGCGCCTGATCCCGTCGGGCAGTTGCTCGTGATCGCGGCGCTGGCGACGGTGACCTACGCGATCATCGAGGGGCCGCGAACGGGCTGGAGCTCGCCCGAGATCGTGGCGCTGTTCGTGTGCGCGGTCGCGTGCTTCATCGCCCTGGTCGGATATGAGCTGCGCCGCCGCGAGCCGCTGCTGGAGATGCGCTTCTTTGCCAGCGCGCCGTTCTCGGGCGCCAGCGCGATCGCGGTGTGCATGTTTGCCGCGATCGGCGGCTTTCTGTTCTTGAACACGCTGTACCTGCAGGACGTGCGCCACGACTCGCCGCTGCAGGCCGGGCTGTACATGCTGCCGATGGCCGGCGTGATGCTCGTGATCGCGCCGCTGTCGGGACGGCTCGTCGGCCGCTACGGCGCGCGCCCGTCGCTGGTCGCCGGCGCCGGCGCGGTGATCATCGCGTCGGTGATGCTGACCGGCCTGTCGGCGACCACCCCGGCCGGCTTCCTGCTCGCCGCCTACTTCCTGTTCGGGGTCGGGTCGGGCCTCGTCAACCCGCCGATCACCAATACCGCGGTGTCGGGGATGCCGCCCGCCCAGGCCGGTGTCGCCGCCGCGATCGCCTCGACCAGCCGGCAGGTCGGGATGACGCTCGGGGTGGCGGTGATCGGCGCGATCTCCGGCGGCACGATCTCGGCTGGGATCGGCGCCGCGTTTGCCGCCGCCACTCACCCCGGGTGGTGGATCATGGTCGGACTCGGCGTCGTGATGCTGATCTTGGGACTCGTGACCACGACGCATTGGGCCAGGCAGACCGCGACCGACACGGCAAGCCGCCTGCACGACGGCCGCCCCCGCTACGCGTCGGACAGCGTTGCGACGGGGTGAGCACGCGGATATGCTGTGCTGATGCCGAGTTGCACGGGTACGCCGGTCACGCTTCCCAATGTGCACCCCGGCTGCGCGAACGTCCCTGGGATCAGCGACGACGGCTTCGAGGAGCTGTGTCACCTCGTAGCCGAGGGCGATCCCGACACGGCTCTGTGTGGCAAGGACGTGACCGGATATCCGTGGAACCCGCCCTGGCCGCGTTGCGAAGCCTGCATCGCGGTCGCACGCGGCGAGCTGAACTGACGTCGCGCCGGTGACCTCGCCGCCGCGACGCGCTTCGTTGTTCATCACCTGCGTCGGCGACACGTTGTTCCCCGAGACCGGCGTCGCGGTCGTGTCGCTGCTCGAGCGCCTCGGCGTCGCCGTCGAGTTCCCGCGCGAGCAGACCTGCTGCGGGCAGATGCACTTCAACACCGGCTACCAGCGCGAGATCATCCCGCTCGTGCGGCGCTTCGTGTCCGCGTTCGCCGACAGCGAGCTGGTCGTGTCGCCGTCGGCGTCGTGCGTCGGGATGGTGCGCGACTATTACCCGGTCGTGGCAGCGCTGTCGGGCGACCCCGGGCTGTCGGCCGAGGTCGACGCGATCATCCCCCGCGTGCTCGAGCTCTCCGAGCTGCTCGTCGACCACCTCGGCGTGCAGGACGTCGGCGCTTACTTCCCCCACCGCGTCACCTTCCATCCGACCTGCCATTCGATCCGCCTGCTGAAGGTCGGCGAGCGACCGCAGCGGCTGCTGCGGGCGGTGCGCGGGATCGACCTGGTCGAGCTGCCCGAAGCGACCCAATGCTGCGGCTTCGGCGGCACGTTCTCGATCAAGAACGCCGACACCTCGATCGCGATCGTGACCGACAAGGTGCGCGCGATCCTCGATACAGGCGCCGAGGTGTGCTCGGCGGCCGACAGTTCCTGCCTGATGAACATCGGCGGGGCGCTGTCACGCCAGCGCGCCGGCGTGCGCACGATGCACTACGCCGAGATCCTCGCCGCGACCGATCGACGCTGACCGATGGCCCACGCTGCCGAGCACCCCCCGTTTCCAGTCGCCGCCCGGGCCGCGCTCGCGGACACGCAGCTGCGGCGCAACATCGGCCACGCCACGCACACGATCCGCGCCAAGCGGGCCGCCGTCGTCGCCGAGATGCCCGACTGGGAGGGGCTGCGCGAAGCCGGGCGCGCGATCAAGGAGCGCGTGCTGCGCCACCTCGACCAGTACCTGCTCGAGCTCGAGCAGTCCGTGCAGCGTGCCGGCGGCACGGTTCACTGGGCCCGCGACGCCGACGAGTGCAACCGGATCGTCGGCGACCTGATCAGCGCCCACCGGGTGACCGACGTCGTCAAGTCCAAGTCGCTAACGACCGAGGAGACGCAGCTGAACGAGGCGCTCGCGGAGCGCGGCATCAGCGCGCTGGAGACCGACCTCGCACAGCTGATCATCCAGCTGTCCGATGACCTGCCCTCCCACATCCTCGTGCCGGCGATCCATCGCAATCGCGCCGAGGTCCGCGAGCTGTTCATGCGCACGCTCGAGGAGGCGCCCGCTGACCTGACCGACGATCCGCGCCAGCTCGCCGAGGTCGCGCGGGTGCACCTGCGCCGGCGCTTCTTGTCGGCGCGCGTCGGGGTCAGCGGCGCGAACTTCGCCGTCGCGCAGACGGGAACCGTGTCGGTGGTCGAGTCCGAGGGCAACGGCCGCATGTGCACGACGCTGCCCGAGGTGCTGATCACCGTGATGGGAATCGAGAAGGTGATCCCGACGTGGCAGGACTTCGAGGTCTTCCTGCAACTGCTGCCGCGCTCCTCGACGGCCGAGCGGATGAACCCGTACACGTCGCTGTGGACCGGGGTGACAGACGGCGACGGGCCGCGGGAGTTTCACCTCGTGCTGCTCGACAACGGCCGCACGAACGCGCTCGCTGACCCGGTCGGGCGCCAGGCGCTCAACTGCATCCGCTGCTCGGCGTGCCTGAACGTGTGCCCGGTGTACGAACGCACCGGCGGGCACGCGTACGGCTCGACCTATCCCGGCCCGATCGGCGCGATCATCACGCCGATGCTCGACGGCCTCGAGCAGGCCGGCTCGCTGCCGTATGCGTCGAGCCTGTGCGGCGCCTGCTACGAGGTCTGCCCGGTCAAGATCAACATTCCGCGCGTGCTCGTCCACCTGCGCCACCAGATCGCCGAGCACAAGTCCCGCACGGCGCCGGAGCGGATCACGATGGAGGCGATGGCGCGCGTGTTCGCCAGCCGCCGGCTGTACGAAGCTGCCCAGCGCGCCGGGCGCCTTGCTCAGTGGCCGCTGGCCCGTGGCGGCACGATCACGCGGCTGCCGGGGGCGCTGAACGGCTGGACGTCGGCGCGCGACCTGCGCGCATTGCCCAAGCAGAGCTTTCGCGAGTGGTGGCGTGAGCGGCGGCCCTAGCGTGGTTGTGGCGTCGCGTGGCGCGCGAGGGTCGCGTGAGCGACGCTCGTAGCGAGATCCTCGGGCGCGTCCGGTCGGCGCTGGCCGACGTGCCGCCAGAGGAGCGCGCAGACGACGTCCCGGTTGCGCGCGACTACCGCCGGCGTGACGAAGCCCGCCGCTCCGAGGTGCTCGAGCGCTTCGAGGATCGCGTGCGCGACTACCGCGCCGGAGTCGACCGCTGCGCGCCCGAGGAGGTCGGCGAGCGCGTGCTCGCCGCCTGCCGGGGGTGGGGCGCCAAGCGCGTGATCGTGCCGCCGGCGCTGCCGAGCAACTGGCGGCCGATGGACATCGAGGTGATCGAGGACCACGGCGCCGGCGCGCGCGAGCTCGACGAGCTCGACGGCGCGATCACCGGCTGCGCGGTCGCAATCGCCGAGACCGGGACGCTCGTGCTCGACGGCGAGGGGGTCAGCGGGCGCCGGGCGCTGACGCTGGTGCCCGATCACCACATCTGCATCGTCACAGCCGACCAGGTGGTCGGGCTGGTGCCGGAGGCGATCGCCGCGGTCGCGCCGGCGGTGACCCAGCGACGTGCCCCGATCACGTTCATTTCCGGCGGCTCGGCGACCTCTGACATCGAGCTCGATCGTGTCGAGGGCGTGCACGGGCCCCGCAAGCTGCTCGTGCTGATCGTCGCGGGTCCTGACCCGGCGGGTGAAGAATCACCTCGATACGCAGTGCAGGCGTAGGATTGCCAGCCGATGAGCGCCGACGATGATCACGACCACGAGCATCAACACGACTCGACCAGCCCCAGCGGACGCGCGGCCATGAATCATCTGCTGCGCGCGCTAGCCCCGATCGGCGACTCGGGTTGGGCACTGCTGGACGCGGAGGCGCGAGCGCGGCTGACGCCCGCGCTCGCCGCCCGCAAGCTGGTTGACTTCTCCGGGCCCCATGGGTGGCCGTACTCGGCGACCAACCTGGGACGCACGACGCCGCTTTCGTCGATCCCGAGTGACGGCGTCAGCGGCGCTCAGCGGCGGGTGCTGGCAGTCATCGAGCTGCGCGCCGAGTTCGAGCTCGTGCGCGACGAGCTGCGCGACGCCGCTCGCGGTGCCCCTGACCCGGATCTCGCGCCGCTGGACGAAGCGGCGCGCAAGGTCGCGATCGCCGAGAACACCGCCGTGTTTCATGGCTGGGGTGACGCGATCGTCGGCATCACCCAGGCAACTCCGCACGCGCCGATCCCGCTCGGCGAGTACCCGCGGTCGGTCGCCGGCGCTGTAGAGCAGCTGCTCTACAGCGGTATCGGCGGGCCGTACGCGCTGGCGCTCGGCGGCGATCAGTACCAGCTTGTCGTCGGCACCGCCGAAAGCGGTGGTTACCCGTTGCTCGACCACTTGCGCAAGATCCTCGACGGGCCGATCGTCTGGGCGCCCGGTCTCAAGAGCGCGATCGTGCTCAGCCTGCGCGGCGGCGACTTCCTGTTCGATTCCGGTCAGGACCTCGCGATCGGCTACCTGTCACACGACGCCGCCGTCGTGCGGTGCTACCTGGAAGAGAGCTTCAGCTTCCGGGTCGCGACCCCGGAGGCGGCCGTCGTACTGGCAACGTAGTTGGCAGTTGGTTAACTGCCCGACAGCTCCGCGCTGGCAGGCGGGTCGACGAGCGCCCTGACGACGCGCGCCAGCGCCGCGACCACGAGCAGCAGCCCGATTGCGATCGCAATGCCGCCGGCGATGTACCACGGCCACGGGCCGAACAAGTTCAGCAGCGAAGCATGCGCGGGCTTGAAGCGCAGGTACATGTAGTTGCCGCCCGTCAGCAAGTCCCCCGCACCGGCAACGGCGGTGAATGCCAGCGTGATCGCGACCACCCGCCAGACTGCGCCTGGCCTCGGGTACAGGCGGCACCCGAACACGAGCAGGCAAGCCGCCACGACCGCGCCGACGTGGTAGGTGAAGTAGGTGAAATAGAACACGCTCGGAAACGA
>JBEKRJ010000205.1:0-7543 GCA_049518835.1 Solirubrobacteraceae bacterium | reverse complement strand
AACAGCGCGTAACAGCCCGTCACCGTGTGGAACCCCAACGCGCCCGCACCGGACTCCAAGCGCACCGGCCGGCGACTGTACTGCTACCGCGCCGGCGCCGAAGGGCGCATCAGTCACCTCAAGCGCGACTACGGCATCGGCCGCAGCCGCCTCAAAGGCGCCGCCCGCAGTCGCGCGTGGTGTGCGTGGGCGATCCTCGCCTACAACCTCGACACCCACGCCGTGCGATGCACCACCTGACCGCCGCGCACCGCTCCTTCCGCGCAGCGAAAGCGGGAGGAGCACGGGTCGCGGCGTGCCTAAAAACCCCAAGATTGCAGCCAAAACTTGCCATTACCGGCTCGCCGGACCGCCCCGAGCCTCGCGATTCACCATCGCTCACCCTCCCACCGGGATTTTCCGGAGGAACTAACTAAGCCAACCTGGCGCCTTGATCGCGCGGCGGATCGCTGGGCCCGTCGATCACGAGCAGGATCGCCGGCTCGGGGTCAAGGCCCCGCGCGACGAGGTTTGGGAGTAGCTCGCGTACGACGTGGCGTTCTCGGTCTTGCCTTCCCAATGTCCGAGCACGAGCTCGACGGCGTCGGTGACGGGGGCGCCATCGTTTGCGAACTCCAGGGCGCACCCATGGATATTCCACTAGATGAACCAAACCGATCAAGCGTGTGACCTTGGCGCCGCTTCGTGATCCGGTAGATCTGGTGGTTGTTGCCATCCACCAGCGGGGACAAACCGCCGCCAAAGCCAGCCCCCGCCCGGATCGGCAGCAAATGCGGCGCCTCACAGTCCGCTCTACGCGAGCTGCACCCATCGTCAGTCGCGAATCGCGTGGCCCGCACGCGTAGCTCGTCGCCGCCGTCGGACGGTTTGAGACGCAAGCGCTCTCGATCCTGATGCCACGACGCCGAGCGAGCGGGACTCCCCCCAATGCGAGCACGATCAAGGATCGAGGGGCAAATTGCGACCGTCGTACGATTTTGCGCTTCGGATCGGCGTATGATCGCGAGTGTCGTGCTCCTGCTTCGGGATCTCGCTGGGTCGGGCTCAGCCGGTCCGAGCGCCACTGGGTGTGGGCCGCTCGTCGCGCGCTCGATGAAGGAGTGGCGGCGGCGCTCGTCGCTTATGGCGCATCACCTCGCCGGTCGTCGGCGTCCGCGCTGCGACGGGCCCGATGTCGCTGACCGCGCGGGTCGTGGAGCCTGCCGCGTCGTGGCGGCAGCGAGTACGAGACCGGCGCGGCGCCTGACTGCCGGCAACGATCGAGCGTACGCGGCACCACGTGCGTTCGCTCGCCGGCAGATTGTCATCCGCGTGAACTATCGCAACGACGCTAGCGACACCCCCGTCACACGAGGGGGGCCATACCGTTAGTCCACGGGGTCATTCGATGCGGACGCTTCGCAAGCTCCCCGGATCTCAGACCGACGCGGCGGTGCTGTGGTTCATGCCTGACTTCGTTTCATCCCACAAAGGAGAGGTTCATTGTGTCCACGATCGAGTCGACCACATTTGCGGCGCCGGGTGAGCCCGGAAGTCCGGTCGAGCTACACGAACGCTACGACAATTTCATCGGCGGCGAATGGACTGCGCCGACGACTAATGAGTACCAGGAGAATCTGACGCCGTCGACGGGGCAGCCGTTTTGTGAGGTGGCGCACTCCGGCGCGGACGACATCGAACTTGCGCTCGACGCCGCGCACGCGGCGAAGGGCGCGTGGGGGAAGCTCTCCCCGGCCGAACGCGCCGCGGTGCTAAACAAGATCGCCGACCGCATGGAGGAGAACCTCGAGATGCTCGCGGTCGCGGAGAGCTACGACAACGGCAAGCCGGTGCGCGAGACGATCGCGGCCGACATCCCGCTGTCAATCGATCACTTCCGCTACTTCGCCGGCGCGGTGCGCTCCGAAGAGGGGCGGATCTCAGAGATCGACGAGCAGACCTACGCGTACCACTTCCACGAGCCACTGGGCGTCGTCGGCCAGATCATCCCGTTCAACTTCCCGCTGCTGATGGCGTCATGGAAGATAGCGCCGGCGCTCGCGGCGGGCAACTGCACGGTGATGAAGCCCGCCAGCCCGACCCCGTGGTCGATCCTGAAGCTGATGGAGGTGATCGGCGACGTGGTCCCGCCGGGCGTCGTGAACGTCGTCAACGGGCCGGGTGCGCAGATCGGCAAGGCGCTGGCGTCGAATAAGCGGATCGCCAAGATCGGCTTCACCGGCGAGACGGTGACGGGCCGGCTGATCATGTCCTACGCGGCGCAGAACCTGATTCCCTCGACGACAGAGCTCGGCGGGAAGTCGCCGAACATCTTCTTCGAGGATGTGATGGCGACCGACGATGCGTTCCTGGACAAGGCCGTCGAGGGGTTGGTGCTGTACGCGTTTAACAAGGGTGAGGTCTGCACCTGCCCGTCGCGCGCGCTGATCCAGGAGTCGATCTATGACGAGTTCATCGAGCGCTGCCTCAAGCGGATCGCGGCGATCAGGCAGGGCGATCCGCTCGACCGCGAGACGATGATTGGCGCCCAGGTGTCGACCTCTCAGCGCGAGAAGATCGAGAGCTACGTCAAGATCGGCCGCGAGGAAGGCGCCGACGTGCTGATCGGCGGCAATCGGCCGGGCCTAAACGGGCGGCTGGCCGGCGGTTACTACTTCGAGCCGACAGTGCTCAAGGGCCATAACGCGATGCGGGTCTTTCAGGAGGAGATCTTCGGCCCGGTGCTCGCCGTGACGACGTTCCGGGACGAGCAAGAGGCGCTCGAGATCGCCAACGACACGCTGTACGGCCTCGGCGCCGGCGTCTGGACTCGCGACATCAGCCGCGCGTTCCGAATGGGCCGCGCGATCCAGGCGGGGCGCGTGTGGACCAACTGCTATCACCAGTACCCAGCGCACGCGGCGTTTGGTGGCTACAAGGCCTCCGGCGTCGGTCGCGAGAATCACCGGATGATGCTCGAGCACTACACGCAGACGAAGTGCCTGCTCGTCAGCTACGACCCCAACCCGCTCGGGTTCTTCTAGACATGGGCGCGGCGGCTCACGAGGCGAACGCTCCTGTATCGATCGCAGCTACCCCGTCGGCTCTCGAATTGATTCATCGCCTCGAGGCCGCCCATGGGCCGCTGATGTTCTTCCAGTCGGGGGGGTGCTGCGATGGCACCTCCCCGCTGTGCCTCAAGGACGGCGAGCTCCCCCTCAGTGCTGACGACGTGCGCTTGGGGGAGATCGGTGGGGCGCCGTTCTACATCGACGCGCAGCAGTACAAGCGCTGGGGCGAGCCCCGCTTCCTGATCGACGTCTCTCCAGGAGCGACCGACAGTTTCTCGCTCGAAGGGCCCGAGGGTGTTCACTTCGTGACGCAGACGCAGACGCAGACGCAGTCGTCGCGCTAACGCCGATCGCGCCGGACGCGAGGCCCTCATCCGCCGCCGCGGCGCTCAGGTGCGGTCGTCGTGAGGCTGGTGATGGTTGGGCTACTACAGATCCTGAAGGATCACGTCAAAGGCTTGCTCGGCGGCGCCGAACAGTGGCGCTCGCTCCCGGAGAGTGCACGAGACGATTGGTGGTGGATGTGCTGCGATGGCCGCCATCAGTCCTTCTCGGTAGGCGCGATCGAGGCGGTCCCCGGCGATCTGCGCGATCTCACGTGCAAGGCCGCCGACGGTCACGATCTCTGGATCGAGCGCGTTCACGAGCCCGGCGATACCGCGGCCCAGGCCGGCTGCGGCGTGCTCGACGATCCGCGTTTCCGGCCCGCAAGCGGCGCGTGCGGCGTTCAGTACGCTCCGACTGAAGCTGACCTCGTCCACAGGGGACGGACAGCCGAGCGCCCCCGCCCATGCCGTCCCATCGAGGATCGTGTTCCAGCATCCCCGCGCGCCGCATCGACAGAGCGCGTCCGGCTGCCCGAACGGCATGTGACCGAACTCGCCCGCGCGGCCGTTGGCGCCGAGAACCACTCGGCCCGCATCGATGATGGCGCCGCCGACGCCGGAGTCCATGTAGATGTGCACCGAGCTCGTCGCTCCAACGGCAGCGCCGCGTCGAGCCTCGGCGACGGCTGAAAAGGTCGCGTCGTTGCCGGCCAGCAGAGGCAGCGCCGCGGCCTCGGGCGGTCGTAGGGCGAGGAGGTCGACGTCGCGCCATCCGAGGTTCGGTGCCTGAGCCAGCCGCGTGCCGCTGACGGTCCCCGGTACAGATATCGCGATCGCGCGGACACGACCATGATAACGCTCGCAGACCGCGCGCAGTGCGAGCGCCACGTCGCCCAAGACCTTCGCATCGTTACGAGCGTGGGGGCGCTCGCACTGATCGAGAATGCCGCCGCCCAGCTCGATGGCTGCAACCTCCCAGGACTCATGGGCAACCGCAGCGACCGCGGCCAGCGGACCCCGCGGATGCGGGCCCAGCGATCGCGTCGGTCGCCCCCTCGCTCCCGTCGCGATCGCCGGGCCTTCGATCAGCAGTTCTGAGGACACCAGGCGCCTGACCGTGTCAGCAGCGACACCGGAGGACATCCCCAGCCTGTGAGCGAGCTCTGTCCGCGTGATCTTCGGCTCCGCATGCACAGCGCGCAGCGCCTCACCAGCAAGCGAAAGCCGAGGCCGGCGGGTCGGTACGTCGCGGATCGCGATCGGCTTAGGCATTTGCTCGCCCGGCGAGTATATTCGACAAATGGCCCACGCTGCCCACGATCCGACATTGCAGACGGGGCAGAGCCGCCGGTGACTGCTCTGCTTGCGCTTCTCACGGTGTCGACGTTTGGTGTCTGGATCCCGATGGCGCAGATCGTTCCGGGCATACCACAACGCTCACGGACGTTCTACGTGACGGTCGGGAATCTCGCCTTTGCGACGATTGCGCTCCTCATCGGCGGCGGTCATCTTGATGTCGGCTGGAGGACCTTCTGGCTGCCACTAGCGGGTGGGGTGCTGTGGACCGCAGGCAACTTCTCCGCGTTCCGGGCCACGGAAACGATCGGACTCGCGCGAGCCGCCGGAACTTGGACCCCGCTCAACATCATCGTCGCGTTCGTGTGGGGAGCCCTGCTATTCGACGAGTTGGAAAAGTTCAGCGCCACTCACTTCGTCCTGTTGGCTGCAGCGCTGATGCTCATCATGATCGGAATGCTGCGCATCGTGGGCTCGCAAAACGCACCCGCCGCCGAGACACCATCCCCAGCCGTCACAGCTGCCCGGGGCACTCGATCATCTCACTCCACGCCCGCTGCCCCGACCGCTGCAGACACCGTCACATCCCGCACCGGCTGGCTATGGGCGTGCGCTGCAGGAGTCCTGTGGGGAAGCTACTTCGTGCCAGCGCAATGGGCCAACGTCCCCGGACGAATCAGCGATCTTCCCCTCGCCCTCGGCATCTTCGCGGCAGGCTCAGGGCTGGGGCTCTCCAAGCACGAACCTAGCCGGCTGAGCTTGCGAGTGACGACTCTCCAGATTGCAGCCGGCGTTCTCTTCGGCATCGGCAACCTAGCGCTGCTCGGCCTGGTGCAACGAGTGGGTACCGGTGTCGGCTTCACCATCGCCCAGCTCAGCCTCCTCGTCAACACCACCGTCGGCATCTGGGTCTTCAAAGTTCCGCATCCAGGGTCACGAGCAGCGAGAACCGCGATCACCGGCATCATGATCGCCGGCGTCGGCGGCTGCATCATCGGCGCCATGCGATAGCGCTCCGATCGGGTTTGCCCGGGGGGTGGATCGGGCGGCTCCCGCGCCTCTATCAGGCATGGGATCTGCAAACACACAGGACGCGATCGCCGGCTTCGCGCTCGAACTGTTGCGCACTGGCGACATGCTCGCCGGGTTGGCGGTCGATCTCGCCGAGACGTTGCCGGCCGAGGCGTACCCGGGAGAGACGCCGGCAGCGGTGGTCATCGCGATGATCTCCGGCTCGATCCGCGCCGCTCTCGTCGAGGCCGATCAGAGCGATGTGCTACGTGCCGCCGAGCTGATGCGGGAGGCGGCCGACGGGGTAATCGAGCACCTTCGGCTCGCGCTCGCGATCAGTCGGTGGACGGAGAGCGCCGGCGGCGCGCGGCGCGGGCATGGCTGACGCTGGGCGGGAGCGTCAGGCGACCTGGAGGGTTGTGCGTACCGATGAGTTCCGGCGTTGGGCCGGCGGGCTGGGTGCGGAGCGAGGCGCTCAGGTCGAGGCGGCGATCCGCCGCGTCGAGAGCGTCGGGCCGCTACTCGGACGACCACGCGTCGACTCGATCCAGGGCTCGCGCGTCCACAATCTCAAGGAGCTGCGAATCCACGACGGCGTGCGGATCCTGTTCGCGTTCGATCCCAACCGCCGGGCCGTCATGCTGGTGGGCGGCAACAAGAATGGTCGCTGGGAGCGGTGGTACCGCCAGTCCATCCCGGTGGCCGAGCGTGTGTACGGCAAGCACCTGCGTAGCATCGGGAAGGAGGATCCATGTCTGAGTCGACCCCGGACGGCGACGAGTTCCGCAGCGAGGAGCCGGTGAACGAGATGCGCGTGAGGCTCTATGAACAGTTGATGGAGGCGCAGGAGCGCATCGCGCAAGTGCGCTATGCCGGCGGCGTGGATGACGCCTCGGTCGTCGCTGCGCTCGACGCGGCGGAGACGGGCATTTCCGACGAGCAGCGGCGCGAGGATTTGTATCTTGCGTCGTTGACGGCATATGTCGCCGCGTTGGGCGGGCAGCTCGAGGTCAGGGCCGTGTTCGGCGAACAGAGCGTTGTTGTGCGGACGGGTCCGTAACTGCCGGGGCCGGTGTCTACGATGCCGTAGGTTCTGCCGCCACCGGTTGCTCGCTGGCCCGGGTCAATGGTTTGTCGTTTTGCAATAGGGCTTGTAGCAGCTGGGCGGCGACCGGCCGCGAGAAGAGGTAGCCCTGTCCGAGCGGCGAGCCGAGCTCGCGTAGCTGCTCGGCCTGCTCGGGTTCTTCGATTCCCTCTGCGACGACGCTCATGTGCAGGCTCTCGCCGAGATCGACGATCCCGCGGACGAGCTGGCCCTTGCCGGGGTCACGCTCGATGCCGTTGATGAACGAGCGGTCGATCTTGAGGATGTCGACGGGGTAGGCTTGCAGCCGGGAGAGGGCCGAGTAGCCTGTCCCGAAGTCGTCGACCGCGATCTGGGCGCCGAGGGCTTTGAGGCGGCGTAGCTGCGCGATGATGTGGTCGTTGTCGTCTGGCAGCAGGCTCTCGGTGATCTCGAGCACCAGACGCTCGGGTTCAAGGCTGCTGTCGCGCAGCGCATCAGCGACAGTCTGGGGGAACGACAGGTCATGGAGCTGGCGGGTGGACACGTTCACGTTCATGTACACGCGGCGGTTGGGGAACTCGTGTTGCCAGGCCGCGGCCTGAGCGCAGGCGGTCTTCAGGATCCAGACGCCGAGCGGCACGATCAGCCCGGTCTCTTCGGCGAGGCTGATGAAGTTTGCGGGCGCGAGGCGGCCGCGGTCTGGGTGCGCCCAGCGCACGAGCGCCTCGGCGCCGGTGACATGCCCGCCTTGCAGGTCGACGATCGGCTGGTAGTCGAGCTCGAACTCGTCGTGC
>JBEKRJ010000204.1:0-7590 GCA_049518835.1 Solirubrobacteraceae bacterium | reverse complement strand
CGATCCCAGGCGGGGCACGCGGCGCGGACCAGGCCGCTGTGCGCGTGTGAGCCCCGAATGGCCTACGGACTGGTCAACGCGACCTGCCGGCGCCACTGCGCGCGTTTCTCTGGGTAGCCCGGCGGCAGCCGGCCGTCGAGCGCCTCGACGACCTCGAGCCATCTGAGCGCCGACTGGTAATCCTGCCCGTTGGCGTCGGCGCGCGCAAACGTCAGCGCGAGCTCGCGAGCCTCCTCGTGGCTGGCGAGCGGGTCGCGCGGATCCTCGCCGCCGGGATCGCTGCCGGCGGCCGGCGTGGGGACCACGTCGGGTGCCGTTTGCGCGAGGTACGGCCCCAGGTAGCGCCCGGCGATCTTCGTCGGCGGCCACCACAGTGGGTCGGCCGCGAGCTGCGCGAAGCTCGGGCGCTGGTCGATCAGCGCCGCGCGCAGGTATGTCGGGGCGACGCCGGTCAACAGCATCCCCCGCAGCATCGGCGCCAGCGCGGACGGGGCCGAGCCGGCGTGCAAGCTCGCGGCGATCGCCTCGACGGCCGCGTCGCTGTGCTGGGTCGTGATCCCGCCCTGCTTGACGGGAAACGCCGTCGCGTCGCCGGCGGCGTAGACGTCGGCCAGGCCGACCACCTGGGCGTGGTCGTCGATCTCGATGAAGCCGAGCTCGTCGGCAGGCAGGCCGGTCACGCGCGGCCCCTCGAGGCGCGGCAGCGCGACGACTTGATCGACGCCGAGCACCTCGCCGGAGGCGAGCAGCAGCGAGCCCGCTTGCACGCTCTGCGCCACGTGGCCGGCGTGCAGGCGGATGCCTCGATCGGCGAGCACGTCGCGCAACGCGCGGCTCGCGGCGGGGCCGAACGTCGCCATCGGCTCTGACTCGGGGGTCGCGACCACGAGCTCGATCTCGGTCATGTGCCGCTCGGCGATCAGCGACGCGGTCAGCAGCGCCAGCTCGTAGGTCGGCAACGCCCAGCCCGGTCCGGGCGGCACGGCGAACGCAAGCCGCTTGAGCTCGCCGCGTACCAGCGCCGCGAGCAACTCGCGAAACGGGGCGACGTCGGCGGCCCCGCTGAACGCAAGCGCGCCGGGCAGCCACGCGCACCGCCGCGCTCCGACCGCCACGATCAGCCGGTCATACGCCAGCCTGGTGTCGCCGCCGATTGCGATCCACCGTCGCTCGGGCTCGACCGCCTCCAGCGAGGCGACGTGCAGCCGCGCGCCGTACTCGGCGGCGACCGACGCGATCTCGAAGCGGCGCGTGCGCGCGAGCCCGAACGGCTCCGCGACCGCGAGCGGCTCGTAGACGAAGCGGTGGTTTGGAGCGATCAGGTCGATCTGCACGGCGAGTCCGAGCAGCGAACGCAATCCGAGCAATGCCTCGATCGCGCCGACGCCGCCGCCGCAGATCACGATGCGGCTCCTGCCGCCGGCAGCACGTGGCTGTGGGTTGAGCGCAGTCATCCGAAGCGCACCTCTTTTCAGCAAGCAATGAAGGTCGGCAAAGCCAAGCAATGAAGGTCGGCAAAGCAGTACGCGCGCAAGCGAGATCGCCTCGCGCCGCGCGCGAGCTCCAGGCGTCCCGGATGGCCGTCGGGCGAGCCCTGCTGCACTGAAGACTACGAAAGCGCCCCGCCCGGAGGCTGCCTGCGAGCACCGCAGGCGCGGGCCCGGCGCGCGCGGCTACGCGGCGGCCGGTCTAGCTGTCGTCCGGCGGCGCGAACGCCGCGTCGTCGATGTCGCCGGCGTCGTCGACCAGCGCGGGATAGCTCGCCGCGAACGTCGCGAGGATCAGGTCCAGCGGCAGGTCCGTCCACAGGCCGCGCTCGCGCACGTACTCCATGTGGCGGTTGCCGTCGCCGGTGAACGGGTGCAGCATCGCATCGGCGGTGCCGTCGAACTCCAGCGGCGCGACGCCGAACCGCGCGCACAGCGACGCGTTGAACGCCGGCGTCGCCTTGCGCCACGCGTCCTGCAGGTACAGCTCGGCGTAGCCGTGAAACACGAACACGTCGCTGGCCATCAGCTCGGCAAGGCGCGGCGACTGCAGGTGGTTGCGCACATCGGAGAAGCCGAGGCGGGCGGGGATCCCGACCGCGCGCGCGGCGGCCGTGAGGGCGACGGCCTTGGGCACGCAGTACGCGGAGCCGCGCTCGATCACGGTGCTGGCGACGTACTCGCGCGGGTCGCTCGAGACGCTGTACGGGTCATAGCGGATCTCGTCGCGGACGGCGGCAAACAGCCGCGCCGTCCGCTCGCGCCCGACCGCGCCGTCGACGGCCCGCCGCGCGAACGCTTGCACGACCGGGTGTCCGGCGTCGATGAAGGCCGTCGCCGCGAGATGCTCGGGCCCCGGGGACGCGGCGAGATCGCGCTCGAGCTCCACGCGCTTGAGCGTAGCGGGACGCGGCGGGCGGCTCGCCGATCAGGCGGCGAGCGCGGGGGGATGGCTCGGGTGCTGCGGGGAGGTTCCGTTTGGGCTCGCCGAGGCGTGCCGCTGGCGCCCCGCGCCGGGCGGGAAGCCGACCTGCACATGCAGGCCCCCGCCCGGCAGCGGCGCCACCAGCAGGGTCGCGTCGTGGGCGCCGGCGATCGCGGCCACGATCGACAGGCCCAGTCCGAATCCCTCGCTGTGGCCGGCGCGCGGCGCCGTCATCCGCTGGAACGGCTGCAGCAATCGCTGACACTCGTCGGCGGGAATCACCTGACCGGTGTTGGCGAGCGTCAGCGTCGCGCGGCCGCCGTCTTGGGCGATCGTCAGCGCGACCGTGCCATCCGCGACGTTGTGGCGGACCGCGTTCTCGACCAGGTTGCACGTGAGCAGTTCCAGCAGGCGGCGATCGCCGGTCACAGTTGCCTCGCGCAGCTGCGCCTCGAGCCGCACGCCGCGAGCGCCTGCGTCGGCCTGCACAGCTTGGAGCGCGTCGGCGGCGATCCGCTCGAGCGCCACAGGCTCGCGGCGGTCGACTCCGCGCTGGCCGTGGGCGAGGGCCAGCAGCGCCTCGATCAGCTGCTCCTGCTGCTCGTTCTCCTCGAGTACCTGCTGGCAGGTTTGACGGTAGGTCTCGATCGTCGCGTCGGGATCCATGGCGACCATCTCCAGCAGCGCGCGGACGGCCGTCAGCGGCGTGCGCAGCTCATGTGAGGCGTTGGCGACGAACCGCCGCTGGGCTTCGAATGCGCCCTCGAGCCGCGCCAGCAGCCCATCGATCGTGTCGGCGAGCTTTCGGAGCTCGTCGGGCGGCCCCACCATCGCGAGGCGCTGGTTGAGGTTGGCCGCCGAGATCTGCTGGGTGGCGGTGGTCATCGTCCGCAACGGGTGCAGCACGCGGCCCGCGACGAGCCAGCCGAGCGCGGCGCAGATCGCGGCCATGATCGCGAGCGCGATGCCCGACTCGATCACGAGCTGATGCAGATCGGAGATCCGCTGGCCCAAGACGACCCACCGGACCGCATCGCGGCCGGCGGTCGAGCGCAGCAGCCCGCGCAGCGGGGCCGGCAGCGCCGCGCCCGCGCGCGTGAAGCTCGAGCGCGGTGTCGGGGGATTAGAGCGCGTTGCGGGGAACGTCAAACGCGGCCCGTCGCTGACGACGCTCCCCGGCGGCGGGCCCGCAAGCGCCGCGTTGCGGACGGCGATCTGCGCCGAGATCGGCCCGTTGGTGACGGTCGCGTGCGCGACGAGCGTGTAGGTGATCGCCAGCAGCGCGGCGCCGGAGGCGAGGAACAGGCCACCGTAGAGCAACGTCAGCCGCCAGCGAACGGTCGTCCGCGGGTGCGCGACGCGCGATCCCAGCGCGCTCAGCCTGCCCGCGAGGATCACGGCACGCCGCCGATCCGGTAGCCGACCGGTGACACGGTCTCGATCACCGGCGGTTCGCCGAGCTTTGCTCGCAGGCGACTGACGGTCATCCGCACGACGTTGCTGAACGGGTCCACCGCATCGTCCCAAGCGCGCTCCAACAGCTCCTCGGTCGACAGCACCCCGCCGCGCGCGCCGAGCAGCAGCTCGAGCACCGCGAACTCCTTGCTGCCGAGCGCCACCTGCTGCCCGGCCCGCGTGACCAGCCGCCGCCCGCAGTCCACGCGCAGATCGCCGTGCTCGAGCACGGGTGGCAGCGGCCGGCGCGAGCGGCGCGCCAGCGCTCGAATCCGAGCGACGAGCTCGGCGAGATGAAACGGCTTGGTGAGGTAGTCGTCGGCGCCGATTCCCAGGCCCTGCACCCGATCCTCGAGCGTCCCGGCGGCGGTCAGCATCAGCACCGCGCTCGGCGCCCCGTCAGCGACCATCGAGCGGCACACCTCGTCGCCGGTGACGCCCGGCAGGTCCCGGTCGAGCACGACCACGTCATAGCTGGCCAGCGCAACCCGCGCGAGCGCCTCGCGGCCGTCAAAGGCGACGTCGACGGCCATCCCCTCGCGGCGCAGAACGGTCGCCACGGTCGCCGCCAGCCGCGGATGATCCTCGACCACGAGCACCCTCATCGGCTACGCCTCGCGCGATCGCCGATCTCGATCCATCGCCTGGCTGGCGTCACTGCCGCCCAGCATGCCCGATCTGGGATAACGGCGGCATAACAGCGTTATCGACCGGTTAGCGAGGGCGCAAGCATCCGCGCGTCTGTCGTGTCCGCGGCGACTGATAAGAACATGCGTTCGTGTGCGTGCAAGCGGCGATCCTCCACGCTGATCTCGATGCGTTCTACGCGTCGGTCGAGCAGCGCGACGATCCGCGGCTGCACGGCCGCCCCGTGATCGTCGGCGCGGGTGTCGTGCTGGCCGCCAGCTACGAGGCGAAGGCGCACGGCGTCCGCACCGCGATGGGTGGCGCGCAGGCGCGCCGGCTGTGCCCGCAGGCGGTCGTCGTGTCACCGCGGATGACGGCCTACAGCGAGGCGAGCAGGGCGGTCTTCAAGGTGTTCGAGCACGCAGCGCCGGTAGTCGAGGCGCTGTCGATCGACGAAGCGTTCCTGGACGTGCGCGGGCTCGGCCACATCTCGGGCACGCCGGTCGAGATCGCGGCGCGGCTGCGCCGCGAGGTGCGCGAGCAGGTGGGGCTGCCGATCACGGTGGGCGTCGCGCGGACGAAGTTCCTGGCCAAGGTCGCGAGCGCCGTCGCGAAGCCCGACGGGCTGCTGGTCGTCCAGCCGGCCGGCGAGCTCGCGTTCCTGCATCCGCTGCCGGTGGAGCGGCTGTGGGGCGTGGGCGCGGTCACCGCGCGCAAGCTGCGCGCGCGCGGGATCGGCACCGTCGGCGAGGTCGCGCGCGTCACTGAGCCCGAGCTGGTCGCGATCCTCGGCCGGGCGTCAGGCCGCCATCTGCACGCGCTCGCCCACAACCACGATCCGAGGCCGGTCCAGGTTCGCCGCCGCCGGCGGTCGATCGGCGCGCAGCGCGCGCTGGGGCGGGGGGGCGGCACGCGCACGGACCTCGCCGCAGCGCTGACGGCGCTGGTCGATCGGGTTGCGCGGCGGCTTCGCCGCGCGCGGCGGGTTTGCCGCACGGTCGTGCTGCGCCTGCGCTTTGCGGACTACTCGCGCGCCACGCGCTCGTTCACGATCGGCGAGCCGACCGCGCACACCCACGCCCTGCTGACGACGGCGCTCGGCCTGCTGCGCGCGTCGATGCCGATGATCGAGCGCCGCGGCCTGACGCTGATCGGGGTCGCGTTGACGAACCTCGCCGACGCGGGGGCGATCCAGCTCGAGCTGCCGCTGCACCGCGCCCGCGACCTCGACGCGACGATCGACCGCGTGCGCGACCAATTCGGCTCGGCATCGATCACCCGCGCGGTGCTGATCGGCCGCGACCCCGGCGTGACCGTGCCGATGCTGCCCGACTAGGCCGCCGGATGTATGCTCGCTCGCGCGTACCCGAGACACCGAGAGGATGGAGGCAAAGATGCCGCGTACCCCGCAGGAGGTCTTCCAGCACCACGGCGAGGCGCTGATGGCCGAGGATCTCGACGCGATCGTCAGCGACTACGCCGACGACGCCGTGTTCGTCACGCCCGACGGCGTCCGGCGCGGCAAGGACGGCGTGCGCGAGGGTTTCGTCAAGTTGCTCGCGGACCTTCCCGGCGCGCGCTGGGAGCTGCCGACGATGCTGTTCGAGGACGACGTCATGCTGCTGGAATGGAAGGCCGAGGCAGAGCACGCCACGGTCGAAGACGGGATCGACACGTTCGTGTTCCGCGACGGGCTGATCCGCGTGCAGACAGTCCGCTACACGCCGGTCCCGAAGGGCTGAGGCCGCTCGGAATCCGAGCCGCTGCCCCGTCCGGCTCGAGGCGCGGGTGTCTCGAGCTCGAACCACACGCGGGTCGTGCCCTTTCGAATCCCCCAGCGGCTGGACGCGGCGTCGACGATCTGCAGCCCGCGCCCGCCGAGCTGCTCGAAGGTGGGCTCCGCCGCCGCCCGCTCAAAGCCGTACCCCTGGTCGACGACCTCGACCCTGAGGCGATGCTCGTCGAGATCGGCTCGCAGCGAGATCGCGCCGCGGCCATGCAGGACGGCATTGGTCACCAGCTCGCTGACAAGCAACTTGGCCGTGTCGAGCTCGGTCTGATCGAGCACGTCGACGAACTGCGCGGCGATCAACCGACGGGCAAAGCCGGGAGCGGTCGTGTCGCGCGGCAGCGCGGTGGCGATTCCCGAACCCACGCGACGCACGATACTTACGCCCAGGCGGTCGCAAAACGGGGCTAATCCGAGCCCTATCAGCCCGGGCCACGGAGCACGATTGCGGCCAATTGCGGATGTTCGCCGGCGCCGCGACCGGTACCAATACGACCACGACGAAATTGACCCGGGCAAGGGCCGGCGCAGATCACTACGAGCGATTCCGCTGATCCGGTGGGAGGCCGTGGATGTTCGCGTCCTTGCCAAATCGCTTCACTAAGGAGAGAGGTCTCGAGCGCACGAGTGATCCACCGGCTGTCGACCACTGGCCCCAGGCCAATACGCTAACCGTACTCGGGTCGAGCACCGACGGATCATTCGTACGCCGATCCAGCCACGCGACCGATCAAACACCTCCGCAGGTCTAGTCGCGCCGACCCGGCTCAGCGACCCTGTTGGCCGGGCCTGCTGGTCGTATGCGGCGGCGGCCGGTAATATTGCTAGTCAGGGCGGCGTCGGACAGAGTTCGCGCCGTGGCGCTCCTCCGGTGCCGGGTTTGCCTTCCTGCCGCGGGCTCCGCCCTGACTGGCGATGGGGTGAGCTTGACGTGTCCTGGGGCGGTCGCTTTGGTTCGCAGAGCGATTGCCCCAGGGCCGTGTCGTGGGCTGACCCATTTGCTCAGGCTAAGGCGGGCCCGCGGCGCTCGCATCGGTCTCTGATACTGATTCGATCGGGGACGAACTACGCACCCGATGAGGACTGCGCGAAGCGCGCGAGTCCCGCCCCCCGGCGGCGCCCCCAGACCGCGCCCCACGGACCCGGCGATCCGCGATATACATAGGCTGACCCCGGTATCCCCACAGAGGAGAGATAGGCGTGGCCAGCAACGTCACAGAAGAACAAGCACGCGAGGTCGCTGAGGCGGCGCGCGAGACCGAGTGGAAGCTGCCGAGTTTCGGCAAGGAGTTGTTCCTTGGCGATTT
>JBEKRJ010000203.1:0-7591 GCA_049518835.1 Solirubrobacteraceae bacterium | reverse complement strand
CATCTACAACCTCCTCCCTAGATGTCGAGGTTGGTCACGAGCCGCGCGTTCTCCTCGATGAACGCGCGCCGAGGCTCGACCTGATCGCCCATCAGCATCGAGAACACGAGGTCCGCCGACGCCGCGTCCTCCATCGTCACCTGCACGAGCGTGCGCGTCGCCGGGTCCATCGTCGTCTCGCGCAACTCCTCGGCGTCCATCTCGCCCAAGCCCTTGAAGCGGTAGTAGTCGATGCCCTTCTGCGCGATCGCGAGAATCGCCGCGCGCAACTCCTCGAACGTCGGCGCGTCGGTCCTTGATTCACCCAGGCGGACCGTGAACGGGGGCGTGCCCACCATTGCCACGAGCTCGCGGTGCAGGCTCGCAAGGCGGTGGTATTCGCTCGCCTCGAGCGTCGCACGCCGCACTCGGTGGGTGGTCGCCAGTCCGGTCTTGAGCTCGATCGTACGGATCACGACCTCGTCGGCGTCGTGGGAGAGCAGCTCGGTGGAGTACGCGCCGCCGTTCTTGCCGTCGCCCTCGACGTGCGCAATCAGGCCGTCGACGTCTGCGATCTCGTGCTCGAGCAGGCGCGCCTCCTGAAAGAACGTGACCACACCGTGGCCGTGGGCGGCGCGCAGCGCCGAGGCCCACCCTTCGTGCTGCTTGAGCACCTTCGTGAAGCGCTTCCAGCGCGCGTCGGTGAGCTTGAACTGCGCGTTGTAGCGGTCGTTGACCTCGATCTTCTCGAACTTGTCGCCGAGCAGGATGTCCTCGAGCTCGGACTCGCGCTCGAGGTAGCGGTGCTTTTGCCCGCGCGTGAGCCGGTACAGCGGCGGCTTGGCGATGTACACGTAGCCGGCCTCGATCAGCGGCTGCATCTCGCGAAACAAGAGCGTCAGCGCGAGCGTGCGGATGTGGGCGCCGTCGACGTCGGCGTCGGTGAGCAGCACGACCTTGTGGTAACGGGCCTTGGCGATGTCGAACTCGTCGCGCACGCCCGTCCCGATCGCGGTGATCAGCGCTTGGATCTCGGTGTTGCCGAGCACCTTGTCGATCCGGCTCTTCTCGACGTTGAGGATCTTGCCGCGCAGCGGCAGCACCGCCTGGGTGTTGCGGTCGCGCGCGCCGACGGCCGAGCCGCCGGCCGAGTCGCCCTCGACCACGAACAGCTCCGCGAACGCAGGGTTCTTGACCGAGCAGTCGGCCAGCTTCCCGGGCAGGGTCGAGTTCTCGAGCGCCGACTTGCGGCGCGTCAGCTCGCGCGCCTTGCGCGCGGCGTTGCGCGCCTGCGCCGCCGAGACCGCCTTGCGGATCACGATCCGGGCGTCCTGGGGGTTCTCCTCCAGAAACTCACTGAGCCTCGCATACACGACCGACCGTACGAACCCGTCCATCCCGGGGTTGCCGAGCTTGGTCTTCGTCTGGCCCTCGAACTGGGGGTCGGTGAGCTTGGCCGAGATCACGGCCGTCAGTCCCTCGCGGACGTCCTCGCCGGTGAGATTGTCGTCCTTCTCGCGCAACTCGCCCTTTTCCTTGGCGTACTTGTTGAGCGCGCTCGTCAGCGCCGAGCGGAAGCCGGCGAGGTGCGACCCGCCCTCGATCGTGTTGATGTTGTTCGCGAACGAGAACACCGACTCCTGATAGGAGGAGTTCCACTGCATCGCGACCTCGACCGCGCCCTCGTTGCTCTCGCCCGAGAACGAGATCACCTTCTTGTGGATCGGCTCCTTGTTGCGGTTGAGGTAGGCGACGAAGTCGACGATCCCGCCGTCGTACTGGAACTCGGCCCGGTGCCCGGAGCCGCGCTCATCGACCAGCGTGATCCGCAGGCCGCGCGTGAGGAAGGCGGTATCGCGCATCCGCTCCTCGAGCGTCGTGAAGTTCAACTCGAGCGTCTCGAACACGTCGGCGTCCGGAAAGAACGTGATCGTCGTACCGGTCTCGGTGGTCGGCTGGCCCCGCTCGAGGTCGTGCATCGGCGTGCCGCGCTCATATGACTGCGTCCAGTGAAAGCCGTCGCGACGGACCTCGAGATCGAGCCGCTCCGAAAGCGCGTTGACGACTGACACGCCGACACCGTGCAGTCCCCCCGACACCTTGTAGCCGCCGCCCTGGCCAAACTTGCCGCCCGCGTGCAGGACGGTCAGCACGACCTCGACCGCGGGCCGCTGTTCCTTCTCCATGATCGCAACCGGAATGCCGCGGCCGTCGTCGGCGACCGTCACCGAGTTATCGGGGTGGATCGTGACAGCGACCTGATCGCAGTAGCCCGCCAACGCCTCGTCAACAGAGTTATCGACAACCTCGTAGACGAGATGATGCAGGCCGCGCTCGCCGGTCGAGCCGATGTACATCCCCGGACGCCGGCGAACCGCCTCGAGCCCTTCGAGCACGGTGATGTCCTGCGCGTCATAACTGCCTTCTGTCCTGGGGCGCGGGTTGGCCCCATCGTCATTCGCCAACGATCCTCCGGTCACATCGAGACGCCCCGGTACCGCGCAACGTGCGGCGCGCCGGGGCGTCGGAAGCCGATGTCCACAAGGATAGCACAGAGCGACCCCGATTCCGACCGAGACCGGCAACGGTTTTACCTGCAAAACCGCCAAAAACCAGGCTCGCGTGGCGGCGCTGGCTGGCGCCGCTAGAAGCGGCGCTCAGGCGGCAGCGCGACGCACCGCAGGCGGACGATCCGGCCGGCGCGCAAGGCACCGTTGAGGCGGTCGATGATCGCGGGCGCCATCAGGTCGAGCTCCTGCGCCCAGACCGCACCGGAGCACGACACGGTCAGCACGCCGCCGCGCTGCGCCGTTGGCTTAGCCTCGATCGAGATCGCCTCCCCGACGGTCTCATGCCAAATCTGCTGGACCTCTGAAAGCAGCGTCTCGGGAGCGAGCTCGTCGCGCAACGCGTCCAGTGCGGACGCGAGCGGACGGGGACCGCGCCGCTGAGCGCTCACGCCGCGACCTCCTGGCCGATGCGCCCGTCGGCAACCTCGAGCCGGACGACGTCCTCGTCGCAGCCGCCGGGCACGTGGTCGAGGTCGGTGGTCGTGATCACGGACTGGCCGGCGCCCGAGCGCAGCAGCTCAACGAGCGCTTGGCGGCGGGTGCGGTCGAGCTCGCTCATCACGTCGTCGAGCAGCATCACCGGCGGGGAGCGGCGATGACGGGCGAGTGTCTCGCGCTCGGCCAGTAGCAGCGCGAGCAGCGCCAGGCGCTGCTGGCCCTGGGAGCCGTATGTGCGCAGATCACGGCCGTCGCGCCGCGCGGTCAGCTCGTCGCGGTGCGGGCCGTGCCCGGTATGGCCGCGCTCGAGGTCGCCCTCGACGCGCTCGGCCAGCTCGGCGGCCAGCTGCGCGGCGTCGCCGGCGCGCGAGCGCGGGCAGTAGGACAGCGACACCGACGTGCCGAGGCCCAGCTCCGCGCTGAGGTCTTTGAACGAGGCGTCCACGAGCCCGACAGCATGCTCGCGATCGCGCATCAACGCGATCCCGCTGTGGGCAAGTTGCGCGTCCCACGGTCGCAGCGACGCGCGCGATCCGCGCCCCGCACGAATCCCGAGCAGCAGCGCGTTTCGTTGTGCCAGCGTTTGCACGTAGGAGCGCCGGGTCGCCGCGCGCGCCGGCCAGAGCGCCGCAACGAGCTGATCGAGGTGTGCACGGCGCAGCGCCGGCGCACCTTTGACGAGCTCGAGGCGGTCGGGCAAGAACACGCCCAGCAGCGGGCGATTGGGGTTGTCCAGCAAGCGCTCGACGAGCGCGCCGTCGACGCGCATGCGCTTCGCCTGACCGGGGGCGAAGCCGACCGACAGCTCATGCTCGCCGACGTCGTCGCACCCACGTACGACGATGCGGGCGGCCGGCGCGCCGAAGCGCACCACCTCGCGTTCGTTCGCGGTCCGGCAGGAGCGGCCCGTGCAGCCGAAGTACAGCCCCTCGAGCAGGTTCGTCTTGCCGGCCCCGTTCGGTCCACAGACGACCGTCAGCCCGGCGCCGAGCGAGGCATCCGCGTCGTGATAGCAACGAAAATCACGCAGCGTGACGCCGGTCAGGCGCACTACACGTTGAGTCTGATCGGCATGATCAGGTACAGGAAGCGGCTCTCGTCGGCCGCCTCGATCAGCCCGGGGCGCAGCGGGCTGATCAGCTTCAGCACCACGTCGCCCTGGTCGATCGCCTCCAGGCCGGCGCGCAGGAACTCAGGGTTGAAGCCGATCTCGAGCGGCTCGCCCTGGAAGGGCACGGGCAGCGACTCGCTCGCCTCGCCGACGTCGGGCGTCTGAGCGGACACCGTCAGCTCGCCGGGGATGAAGCTCAGGCGCAGCGGCGCGTTCTTCTGCGCGAGCAGGCTGACGCGTCGCACGACCTCGGTCAGCTCGGGACCGGAGATCCGCAGCTCGTGCTCGAAGGTCTCGGGCAGCAACTGGCGGTAGTTGGGGAACTGGCCGTCGATCAGGCGCGACGACAGGACCACGCCGTCGAGCACGAACAGCACCTGGTTTTGCTGCACGCTGACGGTCAACTGCTCCTCCTTGCCCTGCGCGGCCAGGCGCGCGAGCTCCTGCAGCGCGCGCGCGGGCACGTTGACCTCGAACGAGCTCGAGAGCGGCGACTCGAGCGTCGTCTCCTTGACGCTCAGGCGATAGGAGTCGGTCGCCACCATCCGCAGGTCGCGCTCGTTGGCCGACACGAGAATGCCGGTCAGGACCGGTCGCGTCTCGTCGCGTGAAGCGGAGCCGGCGACCTTCAGCGCGGTGCTCACGAACACCGACCCCGGCAGCGCGATCGCCGAAGCGGCATCCGGCTCGGGGAACGGCGGAAAGTCCTCGGTGCGCAGCGTGCGGATGTGAAACGTGGCGTTGCCCGAGATCAACTCGACATCCTGTTGCGAGGAGCGCAGCTCGAGCGAGACCTGCTGGTGCGGGAGCGCGCGAACGACGTCGAGCAGCAGCCTCGCCGGGAGCACGATCACACCCTCGCGGCTGACGTCGGCCGGCAGTGGCACTCGCAGTCCGACCTCGACGTCGGTCGCGCGCAGCTCGCAGCCTTCGGCGGTGGCCGCGATCTGGACGCCCGACAGCGCCTGGATCGCGCTGCGTGTCGAGGCGACTCTGCTGACTGTTTGCAGCTGTGAGAGCAGAGCGTCGCGCGCGAGGGAGATCTTCACGATGAATACCTCAAGTGCAAGATAGAAGTCATAGGCCTGGTTGAAAGCTGTTGAGAAGTCTGCGATTGGCCGCAGCGAGCGGGAAA
Organism: Solirubrobacteraceae bacterium; assembly: GCA_049518835.1. Lineage (GTDB taxonomy): Bacteria > Actinomycetota > Thermoleophilia > Solirubrobacterales > Solirubrobacteraceae > Palsa-465. The sequence continues at coordinate 2,358 of JBEKRJ010000203.1, read as the reverse complement.
GTTGTTGGTGCGGGCGATCGTGCGAACACGTAAGTTGCGGTGGACAGGCGAGTGTGTCAGGCGGGTCGGTCGGTGTCGTCGCGCTCGCGCACGCGGGTTCGCAGGCGGTCGAGCTCGTCCGCGGCGCTGGGATCTGTGTGAACGCGGTCCGAGACGCGCTTGCAGGCGTGTAGGACGGTGGCGTGGTTGCGGTTGCCGAAGGCGTGGCCGATCGCCTGCAGCGAGCAGTCGGTCAGCTCCCGAGCGAGATGAAGCGCAAGCTGGCGGGGCCAGGCGAGGCGGGCGGCGCGGTTGGCGGAGGTCAGCTCGGCGACGGTGAGTTCGTAGTAGGAGGCAACCGCGGCCTGGATCTCCTCGATCGACGGCGCAGCTGTCGTGGCGCTGGGGTAGATCGCGTCAAGGACCTCGGTCGCGAGCTCGAGGTCCAGTGGCCGGCGGGCGAGCGAGTGATGGGCGACCACGCGGATCAGCGCGCCTTCGAGTGCGCGAACGTTGTCTGGGACGCGGTCGGCGATCAGGTCGAGGACGGCAGGGTCAGCGAGCAGAATCTGGTCGAGCGCCACGCGCTTGCGCAGGATTGCGACGCGGGTCGCGTAGTCCGGTGCGGTGATCTCGGCAACCAGGCCGGCCTCGAACCGTTCACGCAGCCGCTCCTGGACCGACACGAGGTGCTGGGGAAGGCGGTCGCAGGTGATCACCAACTGCCGTCCGGTCTCGTGCAGGGCGTTGAAGGTGTGGAAGAACTCCTCCTCGGTCTTGGCCTTGCTGGCGAGGAACTGGACGTCGTCGATCAACAGCACGTCGGCGTCGCGGTAGACCTGCTTGAAGCGCTCGACCGAGCGCGAGCCCAGTGCGGCGATGAAGTGGTTGGTGAACGACTCGACGGTCGCGTAGCGGACCGACGCGCCGGCACCGAAGGCGCTGACGTAGTTGCCGATCGCATGCAGCAGGTGGGTCTTGCCAAGTCCCGGCGGCGCGTACAAAAACAGCGGGTTGTAGGCCTGGCCGGGAAGTTCGGCGACCGCCAGCGCGGCCGCATGGGCAAGGCGGTTGCCCTCGCCGATGATGAACTGGTCAAACGTGTAGCGGGGGTTGAACGCGTTCTCGAGCTCGAGCCCAGGCTGGCGCGGTGAGGTTGGCTCGGTGCTTGCGGCGCCCGCGAACACGACGCGAGCGTCGGGTCCCGCGACGGTGCGCGCGCATGTCGCGAGCACGTGTGCAAAGCGCTTGGAAATCCAGGCCTCGGTGTCCGGCGGCGCGTGCAGTACCAGTAGGTGGCCGTCCCAGGAGTGCGGCTGCAGCGGGGCAAGCCAGATCTCGTACGTCGACTCCCCGACGGCGCGACGCAGCTCGGTGCAGATCTCACGCCAGGCGGCGGTCGGCTCGCGTTGGGCAGGCAGCTCCAATCGACTCCTTCCTGGAGCGTTCGGGGAACGATCGAGAGGGGGAGGCGGCGGGCCGCCGGAGCGGGCGAATATATCAGCGGCGATCGGGGCCGAAACGGGGCTCTCGAAGGCCATCGCGCAAAGCGCGGAAAAAGGTGGTGAGGCGGCGCGTATACTGGTGGCGTCCCGCCTCAGGGACCGGTGAGCCATGAAACGTACCTATCAGCCGAAGAAGCGCAAGCGCGCTCGGACCCATGGATTTCGCGCTCGGATGCAGACGCGCGCGGGGCGCCTCACGCTCAAGCGGCGTCGCGCAAAGGGCCGCACGCGACTCACGGTCTGATGGGACGGACCGCCACCCCGCCACCCGCTGCGCGGGAGGTGCCGGCGGGAGGTGCCGCGGGATTCTCCGTGGACGTCCGTGTGCGACCGACGCGCTCGCGGCTGACACGCAGCGCCGACTTCGACCGCGTGTTTCGCCACGGACGGTCCCATGCCGGACGGGAGTTCGTGCTCTACGTGTTCCCGCGTGCCGAGGACGCGCCAGCGCGACTGGGACTGTCGGTGTCGCGCAAGGTTGGTGGCGCGGTGCAGCGCAATCACATCAAGCGGCTGCTGCGGGAGGCGTTCGTGCTCGAGGGCGAACGGTTGCCGGCGGGGACCGATGCGGTCGTGGTGGCGCGCCACGAGGCCGGCGTGCTGGCGGAGCGCGAGGGGCTCAACGGTGTCCGGCGGGCGCTGTCTGAGCTGGTGGCGCGGGCCGGCGGGGCGCCTGGCAGTGGTGAGAACGCGCGATGAAGGGGGCGCGGGCTGTTGCCGTGCTGCCGATTCGGCTCTACCAACTGCTGATCGCGCCGGCACTGGGCTCGCGCTGCAAGTACTACCCGTCGTGCTCTGAGTACGCCGTACAGGCGCTGCAGCGATTCGGCATACTCCGCGGAACGGTGCTGGCCGGGTGGCGGTTGCTGCGCTG
>JBEKRJ010000202.1:0-7592 GCA_049518835.1 Solirubrobacteraceae bacterium | reverse complement strand
GCATCATGTCGGGCAGCATCGACACCATCCCGACGCAGCCGAGGTGAGGATCGCCGAAGTGGACGTTGCCGTCGCGCCCGCGCGTCACGCCCGCGTCGCGGCCGAGGTACTGCGCGAGGATCCGCGCCGGCGGGACACCGCGGATGATGTGCGCGGCGAGGTCGCGATGCAGGATGCAGAGCCGGTCCTCGGGCGCCATCGCGAACGCGGCGCCGGCCGAGACGGCCTCCTGGCCGTAGCCGTCATAGAACGAGCCGGGCACCTTGCCCTGGCGGTACAGGGTCATCGCCCGTGCCTCGAGCCCGCGCATCAGCAGCATCGCCCGCAGCAGCCAGACCCGGTCCGCGAGCGTGAGATGCTCGGCGGCGCTCGCGGTCTCGCCCGCCGGGGGCTCAGCCATATGGGTCACCATCTCTCGATTCCTTCGTTTCAGGCCAGAGCGGGATCGCCGCCCGGCCGCTCCACGGCTGCCCGGGATCTCCGGTACGGCCGCCCGATCTGGGTCAGCCGAGCTTACTGAAAGCGGTTACTAAGCTTCCGTCGATGGACCGTGCCTGGGTCGCCCGGCTGCGCTGGCGTTTGCGCGGGGCGACGCTGTGGCCGGCGTTCGTGCTTGCGACGGTCGCCGACGCGGTGATCGGACATTTGCTGCCGCCGGCCGGCGATGTGCAGAGCGTGGTCGCGGCCGGACTGCTCGGGTTCGTGCTCAACGTGATCGCGCTGCTGTTGCTGTCGCGGCCGGTGAGCGCGCTGCTGCGGCGACGGTCGGCGGGGCTCCCGGTCGTGGTCGCGCGCGACTACGCGGGGACGCTGGCGGTGCTGCTCGTCGCGGGCGGCGTGCTGGCGGTTGGGCTGGCGCACCACGCCAGCGTCGTCGGCGATCAGCGCACGATGCAGGACGCGATCACGCGCGCGCGAGCGTGGATCGGCGACCGCGCGCCGGCCGAGTTCCGGCGCAACGTCGATCACACCGACACGTACGCGATCGAGCGCGGGATCTACCGCACCTGCGTGCCCAGCGCCGTACGCCCCCGCAGCTACTGCGTGATCGTCGACACCAGCGCGCCGTTCCCGAACGGCGTCCGCTTCGCGGGCTATGAGCCCAACTCGGAGTTCGCCGCCGGCACCGGATAGTGGCTATCCTCGCCGGCGGCCGGCCGGCACACCACACCTCAGATCGGAGTCAGCATGATCCACCACCCCCGGCGACGGTTTGGCGCCGGCGCGATTGCCGCCGCCGTACTGTCGCTCGCGCTCGCCGCCCGGTCCGCGCCTCAAGCCGGCCGCCGTCACCTGCACGAACGCTGACTTCCCGCTGTCGTTCACAGCCAAGCTGAAGTAATCAATTGGCGCTCGGGGCGGGCACTACGCTCACCCGGTGAGCGGCGTGCCCGCCAAGCGGATCGCGCTCGTCGCGAGCGTCCTCGGCTCCGCGATCGTGTTCGTCGATGGAACGATCGTCAACGTCGCCTTGCCGTCGATCCGCGCGGCGCTGCACGGCGGGCTCGCCGACCAGCAGTGGGTCGTCGAGGCGTACCTGCTGACGCTCTCGTCGCTGCTGCTCGTCGGCGGCTCGCTCGGCGATTTGCTCGGCCGCCGGCGCGTGTTCGCCGCCGGGCTGGCCGGGTTCGGCGGCTGCTCGCTGCTGTGCGCGCTGGCGCCGTCGAGCGAGTGGTTGATCGGCGCGCGGGCGGTGCAGGGCGTCGCCGGTGCGCTGCTGGTCCCGAGCACGCTCGCGCTGATCGTCGACACCTTCCCGGCGGACGAGCGCGCGGGCGCGATCGGCAGCTGGACCGCGTGGACCGGGGTGGCGACCCTGATCGGCCCGCTCGGCGGTGGCGCGATCGTGCAGTTGGCGTCGTGGCGCTGGATCTTCGCGGTCAACCTCGTCCCGGTCACGGTCGCGTTGTGGCTGTTGCGATTCGTCGGCGCCGACGCGCGCTCGCCCGGTCACGTCGATGTCGCCGGCGCGTCGCTGTGCGCGCTTGGGCTCGGCGGCCCTGTGTTCGCGCTGATCGAGCAGCCGCGCTACGGGTGGGGCGATCCGCGGGTCGCCGCGCCGCTGGTGGCGGGAGTGGCGTTGCTGGCCGCGTTCATCCTCTGGGAGCGGCGCTGCTCGCAGCCGATGCTGCCGCTTGCGCTGTTCGGCGTGCGCAACTTCGCGATCGGCAACCTGACGACGCTGATGCTGTATGCGGGGCTCTCGGTGGCGACGTTCTTCATCGTCGTGTTCATCCAGCAGGTCGGCGGCTATACGCCGCTCGAAGCGGGCGCCTCGCTGCTGCCGATCACCGTGCTGATGTTCGCGCTCTCGCGGCGCTTCGGCGTGCTCGCCGATCGCCTCGGCCCGCACCTGTTCATGGCGGGCGGGCCGATCGTCGCGGGGCTCGGGCTGCTGGCGCTGTTGCGCACCGGCCCTGGCGCCGACTACGTGACGACGCTCTTTCCCGGGATCGCGATCTTCGGGCTCGGCATGTCAGCCACCGTGGCGCCGTTGACGGCAACCGTGCTCGGCTCGGTTGCGCCGGGGCATGCGGGCGTCGCCAGCGGCGTCAACAACGCGGTCGCCCGGGTTGCGGGCCTGCTTGCGATCGCGGCGCTCGGCGCGGCCGTCTCGAGCGGCTTTCAGAGCCGGCTCGGGCACGACCTCGCGGGGCGCTTGGCGCCGGCGCAAACAGCCGCGCTCGTCGCCCGCGGGCGCACGCAGCCGCTGGTGATCGACGCGGCCGGAGTGCCGCTGGCGCAGCGCGCGACCGTGCGCGCGGCGCAGGCCGACGCCTCGGTCCACGCCTTCCGGCTGGCGGTGGCGATCGGGGCGGCGCTCGCGGTGCTCGGCGGCTTGCTGGCGCTGATCGGGATCGAGAACCCGCGCCGCGTCGAGCCGCGCCGACGGCGGGCGCTCGTCAGCCGGCCTTGAGCCTGGGCGCGTCGGCGGCGGCGTCGTCGAACATCAACCGGATCCGATCGAACACGGCCGCCGCCGTCAGCAGCTCCTCGGCGCGGAAGTCCGCCAGCGCCTCGCGCCAGCGCAGCTCCCAGATGCCTCGGTGAGCCTCGACGAGCTCGGGCCCGCGCTCGGTCAGCGACGTCAGCACGACGCGCTTGTCGTGCTCGGAGCGGACGCGCGCGACGAGGCCGGCGGCGGCGAGCCCGTCCAGCATCTCGGTGACGGTCGCCGGCGCGAGATCGGCCGCGACCGCCAGCTCGCGGGCAGAGCGCGGGTCGCCGTCGCAGAGCGCAAACAGCAGGCCGGCGTGCGCGAGGCTGACGCTGCCGGGGTGGTGGGTCTCGCGGCCGCGGACGCGCCGCACGGCCCCCATCGCGCCCTTGAACGCCTGCCCCAGCCGCTCCACGGCGTCGCTGCGCTCGGGCTCGCGCTCGGCGTCGGGCTGGGGCTGGGGCTGGCGCTCCGGTGCGAGCGTCATGCGACCAGCGCCTCTGCGACCGCGTCGGCCGAGCCGGCGCGGGTGCGGCGATCGGCAACCCGCGCCCTGTGCTCCGCGCGCACGAGGATCAGGCAGGGGATGATCGCTGCGGCCGTCAGCCCCGCCGAGGCGAAGAACGCGGTCCCGTACGCGGACGCGGCGGCGGCGAGCGTGTGGGCGCCCACCAGCGCCCGCTGCAGCACGACCGCCAGCACCGCGACGCCGATCGAGCCGCCAACGCGCTGCAGCACGTTCATCTGCGGCGTCGCGGAGGCGAGCTCGTCGCGCTCCAGCGCCGCGAATGCGGCCGCCATCGCCGGCATGAACGCAAAGCCGATCCCGGTGCCGCGCACGAACATCGCGACCGACAGCCACAGGATCGACGTGTGCGCGCCGATCAGCCCGAACGGGACCGTCGCGATCGTCGTCACGATCACCCCGAACAGCGCCAGCGGACCGCCGCCGATGCGGTCGGTCAGCTTGCCGGCGAGCGGCATCACGAGCGCCATCCCCAGGCCCTGCGGCGCCGTCAGCAGGCCGGTGTCGACGACGCTCTCGTGACGGATGCCCTGCCAGTAGAGCGGCAGCAGGACCATCCCGCCGAACAGCGCGGCGCCGAGGCAGAACATCGCCAGCGAGGCCGAGGAGAACGTCGGCTTGCGGAACAGGCGCAGGTTCAGCAGCGGGTGCGAGGTCCGCAGCGCGTGCACCGCGAAGCCCGCGATCAGCGCAACGCCGGCGAGCGTCGGGAAGATCACCTTGACCGAGCTGATCCCGCCGGTGACGCCGATCTCGGCCAGGCCGTAGGTCAGCAGCGGCAGGCCGGCGGCCATCTGCGCGAGCCCCACGAAGTCCAGCGGTCCGGGAGACGCGGCCTTGCCGTGCGGCAGGATCCGGATCGCCATCGCGACCGCGATCACCCCGATCGGCACGTTGACGTAGAAGATCCAGCGCCAGCTGGCGTTGTCGACGATCAGCCCGCCGATCGTGGGTCCGAGGACCGGGGCGAGCATCGCGGGCACCGCGACGATGCTCATCACGCGGCCCATCCGCTGCGGCCCGGCGGCCTGCGCCATCATCAGTTGCCCGATCGGGAGGATCATCCCGCCGCCGATCCCCTGCAGGACGCGGAACACGATCAGCTCGCCGGTCGACGTCGCCAAGCCGCAGAGCGCCGACCCGGCGCTGAACAGCACCAGCGAGACGAGGTAGACGCGCTTGGACCCGAACCGCTCCGCGGCCCAGCCGGTGACGGGGATCACGGCCGCGAGCGACAGTAAGTAGCCGGTCACGACCCATTGGATGTTGGCGATCGTCGAGTGCAGCTCGCGGCCGAGCGTCGCGAGCGCGACGTTGACGATCGTGGTGTCGAGGATCGACATCACCGATCCGATCAGCACGACGGCGCTGATCCGCCACACGTAGGCGTCGATCCGGTTGTCTGTTGCGCTCATGGACTGCCCTTGGGTCGGTTAAATTCGTTAGGTTCCAAAATATCAGGCACCGAACGGTTTCTCGTCCAAACGTCGACCACGCGGGTTTCACACCGCGCCCACGACGCGCCGTCTATCGTCATCGGTTGCAATGACCACATTCGCCGACCTGGGCCTCGCCGACGACATTCTCGCCGCCGTGCGCGACGTCGGCTACGAGGTCCCAAGCCCGATCCAGGAGCAGGCGATCCCGCCGCTGCTGGAGGGCTCGGACGTGATCGGGCAGGCCCAGACAGGCTCTGGCAAGACGGCGGCATTCGGGCTGCCGATGCTCCAGTATGTCGATCCGCGCGAGCACGAGGTCCAGGGCCTGGTGCTGACGCCGACCCGCGAGCTGTGCATCCAGGTGACCCAGGCGCTGCGCACGTACGGCAAGCGCAAGGGCGTCGACGTCGTCGCCGTGTTCGGCGGGGCGCCGATCCGGACCCAGCAGGCGCAGCTGCGCGCCGGCGGCCACATCGTGGTCGGGACGGTCGGGAGGGTCAAGGACCTGATCTCGCGCCACTCGCTGATGCTGCACGGCTGCCGGTTCGTGGTCCTCGACGAGGCCGACGAGATGCTCGATCTCGGCTTTCTCGAGGACGTCGAGCGGATCATGTCGCTGACGCCCTCCAGCCGGCAAACGGCGCTGTTCTCGGCGACGATGCCGCCCCCGATCAGGCGCCTGGCAGACCAGTACCTGTACCGGCCGGTGACGATCCAGGTGAAGACCGCGACGCTGACGGTCGAGACCGTCGAGCAGTTTGCACTCGAGGTCGGCGTGCGCGAGAAGCCCGACCGGCTGATCGAGGTGCTGCAGTCCGAGCGCCCCGAGCAGGCGCTCGTGTTCGTGCGCACGAAGATCCGCTGCGAGCAGCTGTTTCGCGCGCTGCGCGACCGCGGCATGAACGTCAAGGCGCTGCACGGCGACATGACGCAGGGCGCGCGCGACGGGGTGATGATCTCGTTCAAGGACGGCCGCCTGCCACTGCTGGTGGCGACCGACGTCGCGGCCCGCGGCCTCGACATCACCGGCATCTCGCACGTGATCAACTTCGACGTGCCGACCTCCCCCGACGTGTATGTGCACCGGATCGGAAGGACCGGCCGCGTCGGGCGCTCGGGGCGGGCGATCACGTTCCATGAGCCGCGCCAGCGACGCGACATCGAGGCGATCGAGAAGCACGCCGGCGTCAAGCTGGCGCCGTGGGTCAAGGACGCCCGCGTCGCGCCGACGCCGGTCCTGGCGCGCCCGCGGCGCCACTCCAAGCCGCGCGTGCCGGCCAACGGCGATGCGCCGGGCCGGATGTTGATCATCTCGGGCGGCCGCGCGGCCGGGCTCGAGCCGTCGGACATCATCCATGCGATCACCGCGGCGACGGGGCTCGACGGCGAGGCGGTGCGCAACGTCCGCGTGCTCGAGCGGTTCGTGCTGGCCGAGGTCCCCGAGCGCGAGGCGGGACGGATCGTCGAGCTCGTGAGCGGGACGCCGGTCCGCGGGCACGAGCTGCGCCTGGAGGCGGCGAAGGCTTAGTCGTAGTTGCCGGCGGGGGGTGCCGGCGACGCGTACGCTCCCAGCAATGTCCACTGCCCAGATGCACACATCGCGCGGCACGATCGCGCTGGAGCTGTTTGACGACGACGCGCCCAACACCGTGGAGAACTTCCGCAAGCTGGCCTCGGACCACTTCTACGACGGGATCATCTTTCACCGCGTGATCCGCGACTTCATGATCCAGAGCGGCTGTCCGCAGGGAACCGGCACCGGCGGCCCGGGTTATAAGTTTGCGGACGAGATCAACGGCCGCAAAGTTGTCCGCGGCGCGCTTGCGATGGCCAACGCCGGTCCGAACACCAACGGCTCGCAGTTCTTCATCGTCACGGCGCCGAGCGCCCCGTGGCTCGACGGCAAGCACACGGTGTTCGGACGCGTGACGAGCGGGATGGACGCGGTCGATGAAATCGAGCACCTGCCGACCGGCCGCAACGACCGCCCGCTCGAACCGCCGCAGATCGAGTCGATCGAGTTCGATCCGGCGCAGTAGCCGCGGCCGGCCGCAACTCGCGCGGCGCAGCAGCGAGCGGCCGCCGCGACTCGCGCGGCGCAGGCGTGTTCTGGCTTGAAGTCAGGATCCGACCCAACTCGACGACCGGAGGTTCGTGCATGCATCGCAAGCTGCTAGTCCGCCGCCCATCAGCAGCGATGGTGGTGGCCGTGATCGCCCTGTTCGTCGCCCTCGGCGGCGTCGGCTGGGCGCAATTCTCGGTGCCGAGAGGCAGCGTCGGGACGGCGCAGCTGCGCAACGGCGCCGTCACCAACTCAAAGCTCTCCGATGGCTCGGTCGGCAACTTCAAGCTCAAGTTCAATTCCGTCGGCTCGCGCAAGCTGATCAACAACGCCGTCGGGATCACCCAGATCAACGCCGACCAGGTGCAGGCGCGGGTGGTCGGCAGCTGCCAGGGCGCCGGCGCGATCGCGACGATCGCCACGACCGGCAACGTCACCTGCACGACGACGCCGCCAGCGGAATTCGGCGCGGCCAACGCGTCGGGCGTCACGCTCGCCAGCGGGGCGACTGCGACGACAGTCTTGACGAAGGCCCTGCCCGGAGGGTCGCCGTACGTGGTGCTCGCGGCCCCGAACGTGCTGATCAACAACGCCGGCAATCCGCCGGAGCGCGTCGAGGTCGACTGC
>JBEKRJ010000201.1:0-7597 GCA_049518835.1 Solirubrobacteraceae bacterium | reverse complement strand
AAGCAGCGCGCTCTAACGCCGCGGGGGCGATCGCCGACGCGCGCGCCGCGGCCGCCGACGACCCGCTCGCCTACCAGCCGCACTGGCTGCTGGCCGACATCTATCGCAACGGCGATCCCGCGGCCGCGCGCGCGGAGCTGGCGCGTGCGGTCGCGCTGCAGCCGGCGAACGCGGTCACCTGGTATGCGCTGGCGGAGTTCGACCTCCAGCGCCACCGGGTGCGTAGCGCGGTGGCGGAGCTGCATCGCGGGCTCGCGCTTGACCCGTCGTACCCCGACGCCGCCGCTGACGTCGCGGTCGAGCAGGCGGAGGTGGCTGGGACCGCTACCGGGAAGCCACACCGGGCGCGTCGGCCGGCAGCAGCTCGAACGCGCCGCCGGTCAGTGCGGTGACGGCGCGGAAGTGGCGCTGGTCGAAGGTCGCGAGCGACCGCGTCCCGTAGCGCGCTGCGAGCACGATGATCGAGGCGTCGGCAAGCCCAAGCTCTAGATCTCGATAGCGTTCGCACAGCTGTGCGGCAGCGTTGAGGCTGCGGGCGTCAAGCGCGGTCACCGTGAACGCCCCGGCGAGGCCCTTCGCAAACGCGATTTCGGCGTCGATGCCGAGCCGGCTGAGAATCAGATGATCAGCCTCGGCGAGGGTAAGCGGCGACGACACAAGCTCGCCCCCCCAGTCGCGGAGGGTCGCCACCGCTGACTCGTGGTCGGGATCAGCAAGATCGGCCGCGCTATAGAGCACGCCGGCGTCGACGATCAGCGCGCGGATCGGCCGAGCTCCGCCCGAACGATTTCGTCTGCATACCGTCCGATCGGCTCCCCGGAGCCGCGACCGACGCCGATGAAGCTCAACCGGCGGGGTGCCGCCGCCCGAGTCTTATCGGCAATCGCCTCGCGGATCAGAGCCGCCTGCGACCGACCGGTCGCTACCGCCAGCCGGCGAAGCGCCGCGGCATCCGCTTCGTCGAGGTACACGGTCGTCTTTACCATGCAGTATAGGGTACCACCCATCGCGTCATGATCGAATTGCGCGCGCCACCAGCAGCCGCCTCAGCAATGGTGGCCCGCCGGCGGTGCGGACGCGCACGTTGCCGAACCCGAAATCCTCCAGCAGGACCCGCAGCGACCGTCGCGTGTACAGGTGAAGATGGTCGCCGAGCGGCTCGGAGAAGCGCTCGATCCCGGCGAGCAGCAAGCGCAGACGCCCGTGTGACGGCGTCGTCACGAGCAACCGGCCGCCGGGGGCGAGGACGCGCCTGACCTCGGACAGCCAGCCGGCGGTGTCCGCGACGTGCTCGATCACCTCGCTGCTCCAGACGAGCTCGAAGCTCGCGTCGGCGAACGGCAGCGGTCCGGCGATCGTCACCAGCTGGAAGTCGAGCTCGGGGTGACGGCTGCGAGCGCGCGCGATCGCCGCCCGCGCGACCTCCGCGCCGATCGCGTCGGCCCCGGCCTGCGCCAGCGCGGCGGTGAACTCGCCGCTGCCGCAACCGAGATCGAGGGCGCGGTCACCTGGCCTCACCTCGGAGTTGAGGAATTTCATCCGCAGCTCGACGTCGGGGGGCGTGAGCTCGTCGGGGAGCCGCTCCCACAGCTCCTCGTAGTAGTCCTCCATCCTCAGAGCGTCAGCGCTCGGGCGCGGGCGGGCTCTCGACGAGCAGCGTCACCGGCCCGTCGTTGACGAGCTCGACGGCCATGATCGCGCCGAACACGCCGCGACGGGCACCAATCCGGTCACAGAAGCGTTCATAGAGGGGGCGCGCCTGCTCCGGCGCCGCGGCGGCGACGTAGCTCGGCCGGTTGCCGCGCCGGGCATCGCCGTACAGCGTGAACTGGCTGATGCATAGGATCTCGCGCTCGCGCAGCGGCTCGTTCATCCGACCCTCGCTGTCGGGGAAGACGCGCAGCGCGCGCACCTTGTCGGCAAGCCAGTCGGCATCGGGCTCGCGGTCTTCGCGCCCGACGCCGAGCAGCACCAACAGGCCGGGGCCGATCGCCGCGACAGCGGATCTCTCGACGGACACGGAAGCGCGGCTTACGCGCTGCACGAGTGCTCGCATCGGAGGGGCTCAGGCGTCGCGCAGCTCGGCGGCGGCTCGCTCGGGGGCGACGATGTTCAGGTGCACGCCGACGCCGAGCTCGAGGCCGGCGAGGTTGGTGAGCCGCGGCAGGATGTCGATCCGCCAGCAGAAATGCTCGGCGCCGCTCGGCGCCGTTCGCACCCACAGGTTCAGCGGCGGGCAGGACCCGAGCCGGCGCGCGAGCCGGCACAGCGCCTCGTGCAGCATCGCGGCACCGGTCGGCCCGTCATCCTCGAAGCGCATCCGTGCGCGTCGGGGGGCCAGCAGCAGCTGAAACGGCGCTCGCGCCCCGTAGGGGGCCATCAACACCGTGTCCTGATCGATCGCGACGATCCGTTCGCGCTTGCGCACCTCCTCCTGCACCAGATCCGCCAGCAGGTTGCCGCCCATCGTGCGTGTCGCGTAGGCGCCGAATCGCTCGCGCTCGCGCGCGACCGCCGCGGGGACGAACTCGAGCGCGTAGAGCTGCGCGTGGCTGTGGGGCAGCGACGCCCCGGCCTCGTGGCGCTCGTTGACGAACAGGTGCGTGTAGGCGGCGTCGCGGTGCGCGCGCATTCGCTCGCGCCAGACCTCCACCGCGACCGCGACCTGGTCGGCGGGCAGCTCGCACAGCGAGCTGACCAGCAGCGGCGTGTTGACGATCACCTCGTGCGCTCCGCGGGCCTCCGCCGCCCAGAACAGGTCGCGGTTGGCGTTCGCGCCCGGTCCGGATAGCTCGGGGCGCGCCGCGCGCCGGTCGTGATCGGCGCCGTCGGCGCTCAGCGCCGGGTACAGGTTCGGCACGACCCTGACCGTCCACCCGGGCGTGTCCGGAGCGCCGCCGCCAGGCCGCACGGCGTAGACCTCGGGCGGCGTCCGGTCCTCGTGGCCGGGCGCGAACGGGTCGGACTCGAGCTCGATCGGTGGCGGCGGCGCGGCGATCAGCTCCGCGCCGGGACGATCGGAGCGCTCGCCGGCGATGATCGCCCGGTAGCCCGTCAGCGGATCGATCCGCAACTCGGGCACGATGCGCCTACAGCTCCTTCTCCATCGCGATGTGCTCGATCCCCGCCTCCCTGAACACGCGCCCGCGGGCGCGGTAGCCGGCGTGCTCGTACAGCGGTCGAGCGTAGGTCTGCGCGTGCAGCACCAGCCGGCGCCCGCCGGCCGCGCGCGTTTCGTCGTCGGCGGCGGCAAGCAGGGCGGTCGCGATCCGTCGCCGGCGCGCAGTGGCGCGGACAGCCAGGCGGCTGAACTGCGCCGTTCGCCCGACCATCAGGACGCGGCAGGTGCCGAGCAGCTCGCCATTGGAGACGGCAACCAGGTGGATCCCTTCGCCGTCGCGGCCGTCGAGCTCCTCGAACTTGGGCACCCCCTGCTCGACGCAGAACACGTCATAGCGCAACTCCAGCGCCGCGGCGAGCTCTCGGTCGTCACGCACGCGCCGGACCTCGTAGGTCGCGGCGCTCATCCGAGCGCGTACCTTTTGATGTCGCGCTCGAGCTCGGCGGGGCTCTCGTAAGGACCGGCGTGGACGTAGTCGATCGTCCCGCGGCGGTCGATGTAGATCGTCTGCGGGTAGTACGTCGCGGCCTTGATCGTGCTCGCGATCCGCTCTTGAGGATCGACGTAACTCGGGTACGTGACCGGAAAGCGCCGCAGGAACGCCGCGGCGGAGGCATTTGTGTCCTTGCCGTCAACGCCGACGAACGCCACCTGGCGCCCGTAGGCGACGGCCACCCGCTGGAAGACCGGAAACTCGGTCTGGCACGGGTCGCACCACGATGCCCACTTGTTGATCACGACCGGGTAGCCGCGCAGGGCTTGCAAGCGCACGTCGAACGCGGCGATGCCCCCCGCGAGCAGCTGATCAGCCTGCGCGTGCAGCGACGCGAGCGGCGCCGGCGAGCCCTTGAACGCAACCGCGACCTGACTGACGGCGGGCGCCTGGCTGCGAGCCTGAGTTCCGCACGCCGACAGGGCCGAGCACCCCACGACGAGCGCGGCCAAAGCCAATCGTGCACGCACAGGCCACAGCTTGCCATATGGCCGCCGGCCCGCTGATTCGGCATCGGCGCTGCATCTGCTTGAATATTGGCTATCCTCTGAGCCAGAGTCGGCGAGGGGGAGTGCTGCTGTGGGCTTCCTCGCCGGATCGCGGCGCCTGGACGCCAACCTTCCGTTGAGTCGCTTCGAAGTATTGCCGCGGCTCGCTGATCTCGACGCAACCTTTCAATTTCATGGGTGACTCCACCCCGTTTCCGAGCCCCGCCGCGATTGCGCGTGCGGAGTTGCTCACACGCGAACAATTCGTTTATGACGGCGAGACGCTTGAAGACGCCTTGTCGCCAGGCTCTGCACGACGCCGGGCGCTCGATGCCGCGCTGACGGAGATCGAGGCCGGCGCCAAGCAGCCATCGATCGAGTGGCGGCGCAAGTTCTCGCTGCTGCTCGGGCTCGAGCGGGTGCTGTCCGAAGAGGAGCCACACCTCGCCGATGGGACGGTGCTGTCCGCGCACCAGGTCGATGCCCTGTCGGGCACGCTCACCGCCCTGCTCGCCGAGGCGCAGCGCAACGGCAACGGCCAGGCTTCCGGGAACGGCGCGCTCAGCCTGGCCGAGGCCGCCGCACAGCTGGCGCCGGACGCCCTTGCCCCGGCGCAGACCGCGGCTCGCGGCTCCGGCGGGGAGGAGGAGGACGACGACGACCTCGACGACGACCTCGACGACGAGCCAGAGGACGTGGAGCCGCAGGACTGGCGCGACGAGGCCGATGCGGACGTTCAGCTCGAGGAGCAGCCGGAGGACCCCAACGCCGCGCGCAGGTTCTGGTTTGAGCACGCGACCGGTGCCGGCAAGACCGTCGCCGCCCTCGGGTTCGTCGAGGGTTCGCGAACCGGCGGCGTCCTGATCCTGACCCACCGTCGCAACCTCGTCGACCAGTTCCACGGCGAGCTTCGCGACCGCGGCTACCGCGATCGGATCAGCGGCCCGCTGCTCGCCGGCCAGGACTCGATCAACGGGCCGGTGACGGTCGAGACCTACCAGTGGTTCGTGCGTAACGCCGGCAAGGTCTCCGATGCGTACACGATCGTCATCTGCGACGAGGCGCACACCGCCTTGGGAGAGAAGACGTCGGCCTCGATCCGCCGCTGGGCCGGCCCGATCTTCGTCGGCATGACCGCAACCGGCGCGCTGATCGCCCGGCATGTGACCGACCTGTTCCCGACCCAGACCTCGCGCTTCGATCTCGCGCAGGCGGCGCGACGCGGGGTGATCGCGCCGCTGCGCTGCATCCGGATCCCGCCAGGGCCGGGGGTCAGGACGATCGCGAAGGTGCCGTTGCGCCGGGGCGAGGTGGACACCGAATTCGACCAGGAGATGCTGGCCGAGCTGCTCGACCAGACGCCGTTCAACCTGGCGATCGCCGACCTTTACAAGACCCGCTTCAACGGCGTGCCGGGGGTCGTGTATGCGGCCGGCGTCCGCCACGCGTACAACGTCGCGCAGGCGTTCCGCGATGCCGGCCTCAAGGCGCAGGGCGTGTCCGGAGAGACACCCAAGCGGCAGCTCGCGCGAATCCTCGCCGATTACGAGTCGGGCAAGATCGACGTGCTCGTCAACGCGCAGCTGCTCGCCGAAGGCTGGAACAGCCCGCGCGCGACGATCTGCATGCACCTCGCGCCGACCGCATCCAAGCGGATCTACCAGCAGCGCGTGGGGCGCGTCACCCGCCGCCATCCGGGTAAGGAGGCGGGCATCGTCGTCGACTTCGTGCATCCCGCGACCAAGCACGACGACCCGGTCGTGACGCTGCACTCGCTTCTGGACCGCGATGTCTACCGCGGCGGCGCGATCGTGGTCGGTCCGGTGCGCCGCGGTCGCGGCCGGCGCGTGCGGGTTGAGCGCCGGGTGCTGCCGGTGACGCCCGACCCCGAGCGGCGCGCCGAGGTCTTCGAGCGAGAGCTTTGGCGGATCGCGGTCGAGAACCTGGACTACGGCGAGCAGCATGTCTGGGCGGCACTCGCCGGCGCGCGCGTGGCGCCGAACGGCTGGCGACGTGCAAAGGCGATGCTCCACTTCGACCGCGGCGGCGAGCTCAAGCGCCGTTTCCTGCTGACCGCGGTACAGCGCAACCGCAATTCGCAGCTGCGACTGCGTGCCTTGCAGGAGATCTCGGCGTCGCGCGACGCGGAGGCGTTCGACACGGCGATCGACATCATGGCCGGCTGGCCGCGCGACGAGCGCCGCGAGGGGGTCAAGATCATGCTGCAGGCGCTCGCCGAGCGCCGGATCGGCCGCCGCGACCAGGCCAACGCCTGGATCTGGCGGATGGCGGAGTACACGCGCGAGGTCCACGAGGAGTACGCAGTCCAGCGCTGGCCCGAGACCAAGCGGCTGCTCGGGCTGCTGGTCAACTCGAGCGGCAGCGCGCACGCACGCAACGCCCGACGGCTCGTGCACGCGACCCGCCGGGAGGATCGGCGGCTGTCGGCGGCACTGCTGGCGGCGGCGCTCGCGCACACGCCCGAAGCCGAGGAAGCGCTGCGCGGCGCCCGCACGCGGATGGCGCGCAAGCCCGCCGCGCTCGCGCGGGAGCTACTGCGCAACTTCCCCAAGGGCCGGCGCAGCAAGAGCCGCCGGCGCCGCAAGGCGGTTGCCGGGCCCGGTCAGGTCGCCGGCGCCGAGGGCATCGCGGCGACGACGCTGGCCGGCGAGGAAACCGAGGAGCTCGAAGACCTGGCCGGCGACGAACTCGGGGGGGACTTCGAGTTTGTCGGCGACGACGGCGATCTGCGTGGCGATGCGGACGACGAGGACGACCTCGACGGCGATCTAGCTGGTGACTCCGAGGCGGAGCTGGCTGGCGACGAGGACGATGTCGATTTCGAGGGTGACGGGGGCGACATCGATGAGGATGAAGATGCGGCGGACCTGGACGACGATGACGAGGATCCCGAGGGTCGCGATGACGGCGCAGAGGCCGACGAGGTCTTGGATCGCGGTGGGTATGGCGACGTCTTCGAGCGCGACGCCGGCGAGCAGGTCTTCGATCGTGACGCCGGCGACGGCCGCGACGCCGGTGGCGAGCACGAGCGGCAGCCAAGCCTCGATATGCAGCGCGGCGGCGAGGGTGATGATCGCGAGCCAGCGGCCGGTTCCGATCTGACTGCGACCGAGGCAGACGATCCATCCATGACCCAGCCAGACGGTCGCGACGAGGCGACCGCCGAGCGTGAGCAGCCTCCTGCCACCCCCGCGCGCAAGCCGCGCGCGCCCAGACGCAGGCAACCGCGTGGCGAGGGCGTGAGCCGCAGGCGACCCGCCGCCGGGAGCGAGGACGAACCGCAGCCGGCCGCCGCCGGCGACGATCGCGTCGGTTCTACCGCGGACGGTGACGACCAGACCCAGCTGACCGCCGGCAACGAAGATCGTTCTTTGGCCCTCGCCGCCGGCGACGATCGCGAGCAGTTAGCTGCGGCTAGCGATGACGCGTCTCGCGTCACCGCTGGAGGCGACGATCGGCAAGAGCCGGCCGGCG
>JBEKRJ010000200.1:0-7603 GCA_049518835.1 Solirubrobacteraceae bacterium | reverse complement strand
GGGCTTTCGGCCCAGCCTGTGGCTCGACGGGTTGATCGGCGCGACCGGGGTCGCGGCGGTTGGGGCGTCGTTCTTGGTCAGGTTCGTGCTCACGCACACCGGCGGCAGCTTCTCGACCGTCGCGACGAACGTGGCGTACCCGCTCGCCGACGTCGTGTTGCTGTCGGCACTGGTCGCCGCGATGGCGCTCAGCAGCTGGCGCCCGGACCGCGCGTGGCTGTTTCTGGGCGCCGGGCTGGGGGTGTTCGCGGTCGCCGACGCCGCCTACGCGTACCTCGCTGCCGAGGGGCACACGTACGTCGTCGCGATCGGCCCGCTGTGGATCCTCGCATTCGTCCTGATCGCGGTCGGCGCCTGGCAGCCAGAGCCGGCGACCGGGTCTCGCGTCCGGATCGCGGGGATCGCGGTGCTGGGCGTGCCGCTCGTGTTCGCGCTCCTCGCGACGCTGCTGCTGGCCTACGGCCAGGAGCGCCGCTTGCCGGCGTACGGCTCGCTGCTCGCGGTCGTCACGCTGCTGCTCGTGATCCTGCGCACGACGCTCACGTTCCGTGAGAACCTCGCCCTGCTCGACAGCCGCCGTGCCTCGCTCACCGACGAGCTCACCGGCTTGCCCAATCGCAGGCGGCTCAACCAGCGGATCAGGGAGCTGATCGTGGGCGCGCCCGGCGGCGTGCTCGCGGGCATGCTGCTGATCGATCTGGACGGCTTCAAGGAGCTCAACGACACGCTCGGGCATCACGCCGGCGACGTGCTGCTCGCGAGCCTCGGCGATCGCTTTCGCGAGCTCGCCGAGCTTGATCTCGTCGCGCGCCTGGGCGGCGACGAATTCGCCGCGCTCGTGCGCGGCGACGCGCACGCGGCGGCGCTCGCCGGTGCTGCGGCGCAGCTACACGAAGCCCTCGAGGCGCCGTTTGAGTTCGACGGCATGACGATCGGGGTGCGGGCCAGCATCGGCGGCGCCCTGCACCCGCGCCACGGCGCCAACGCAACCGAGTTGCTGCGCCACGCCGATGTCGCGATGTACAACGCAAAGCACGCGCACACCGGATATGAGCTGTACCGGTCCGATCGCGACCTGAACTCGCGCGATCGCCTGCGCCTGGTCGGCGAGCTGGTCCAGGCGCTGCGCAACGACGAGCTGGTCCTGTACTACCAGCCCAAGGCGGACGCGATCACGGGCGAGATCGTCGGCGCAGAGGCGCTGATTCGCTGGCAGCACCCCGTCGACGGCCTGCTCACCCCCGACCGCTTCCTCGACGTCGTCGAGAGCGCCGGATTGATGCGCCAGCTGACCAGCTATGTGATCGCCCGCGCGCTGCGCCAGCTCGCGAGCTGGCGCCAGCAGGGTGCCGACCTGCACGTGGCCGTCAACCTCGCGATGCCGAACCTGCTCGACACGCGGCTGCCCGAGGAGGTGCTTGCGTTGTTGTGCGAGACCGGCGTGCCGCCGTCGTGCCTGATGCTCGAGATCACCGAGAACATCGTGATGGCAGATCCCCGCCGGATCCTCGACGTCGTCGGGCGTCTGCGCCTGCTCGGCGTCGGGCTGTCACTCGACGACTTCGGCGCCGGCGCCTCGTCGCTGGGCTATATCCGCCGGCTGAGCGTCGACGAGCTCAAGATCGACCGCTCGTTCGTGATGACGATGGACGAGGACGAGGACAACGCGACGATCGTGCGGGCCACGATCGAGCTCGCCCACAATCTCGGCCTGAGCGTCGTCGCCGAGGGGGTCGAGACGCGGGCATGCTGGCGGCAGCTCAAGGCGCTGCGCTGCGACGAGATCCAGGGCTACCTGCTGAGCCCGCCGGTCAGCGCCGAGCGCTTCGCCGGGCTGCTCACCCGCGCCGTGGACCCGCCGGGCGCCCACGAGCCGGCGAGCTTGCGCGAAGCCGTCTGAGGTCCCGCGGAGGCCCTGGCTCAGGCGGTCGCGGCGCGCAAGCTCGCCAAGCCGTCGCCGAGCACAAGCGGGCCGTGCGAGACGAGCACGTGCTCGACCGGCAGCTGCGCGAGGCCGCCGAGCAACGCCAGCAGACGGGCGCGGCCACCCTCGGGCTGCAGCCACGATTGCGGGCATGCGCGCAGCTCGCCGGCTCCCGTTCGCAGCATCGCGTCGCCGAACACGAGCGCCCGCTGCGCCGGCAGCCACAGCGCGAGCTCGTCACCGCGCTCGACGTCGATCGCGCGCACGGCCTCGAACAGCTCGTCCCGGCTGCCGACGGCGTGGTGCAGCGGGACGCGCACCGCCGCATCGGGATGGCGCTTTGCCCACACGCCGGCGCGATAGCGTGTGGCGACCTCGGCGACGCTGCGCTGGTGCCACTGGCAGGTCCGGATCACGCCGGCGCAGCCGCCGTGGGCGGACACGAGCTGATCGAGCGCGGGCCAGTCGATGACCAGCGGATCGATCAGCGCGAGGCCAGGCGCCAGCGCCACGGCCCACCAGCCGACGGTCTGCTCCCAACCGTCCGCGCCGCCGTCGTCCTCGGTCCACTCGGGGTGCTGCGCCTCGAAGCGCCACAGGCCCGGCAGAACCTCGCCGACCGACCCGACCCCACGCCCCGTCGCTTGACTCACGCCCGGCAGGCTAGCCGCTCGCCTTGCTCCACTGCGCCTTGTGCACCTTCTTGGCGGCCTGGTAAGCGGCCAGCGCCGCCGGCGAGTCGACGTCGCCGAGCGTGGGGTGCCACGGCACGAGCGGCTCGGCGGCGGCGATCCCGAAGCGCTTGGCGAGCACCGACCCGAGCGCCTTGACCTTCATCTCGCCGAACCCCGGCAGCGCGGCGAGGTTGGCGCGCAGCTGCTCGCCGTCCGCCGCGTCGGTCCAGACGCGCGCAGCGTCGCCGCCGTAGCGGTCGCTGACGTACACGACGAGCTCGTGCACGCGCGCGGCCATCGCGCCCGGGAAGCGGTGCACCGCAGGCCGCTCGCGGAACACCGCGTCGAGGTCGGCGGCGACCAGCGCGTCGGCCGCCAGCGACCCGACGCGCTCCCGGATCACCAGCGGCCCCGAGAAGGCCTTCTGCACGGGCACCTGCTGGTCGAGCGCGAACCCGATCAGCAGCGCCATCGGATCGCTCGCGAGCAGCTCGTTGGCCTCATCGGAGTCGGTGAAGAACAGGCACTCGGGCACAGATCGCCAATCCTAGCCCGCGCACGCGAGCGATCGGCCAGGCGCGCCGTTAACCTCAGTGAAGCCGTGACTGCAAAGCGAGGCCTGATCATCGAGCACGGCGACGATGCGCCCCCGGCGCGCCTGGCCGAGTGGTGCGACGAGCGCGGACTGACGTTTGACGTCGTCCGCGCCGGCGAGCGGCCGCTGCCCGATCCGGCGCCGTTCGCGTTCGTCGTGTCGCTGGGCTCCGAGGAGTCGGCGGGCGCGCGCTCGCCGGCCTGGATCGCGCGCGAGCTCGACGTGCTGCGCGACGCGGTCGCGGCAGAGGTGCCGGTGCTCGGGCTGTGCTTCGGCGGCCAGGCGCTGTCGGTTGCGCTCGGCGCGCAGCGCCCCGCGCGCCTGCCGGCGCCCGAGGTCGGCTGGCTCGAGCTCGACAGCTTCGACCAAGACATTCCGCGGGGCCCGTGGCTCTTCTACCACAACGAGCAGCTGCGATTGGCGCCCGGCGCGCGCGAGCTCGCGCGCGGCCCCGCCGGGCCCGCCGCGTTCAGCTGCGGACCGCACCTCGGCCTGCAGTTTCACCCCGAGGTCGACGCGGCGCTGGTGGCATCGTGGGCGCGGACAGACCCGTACCTGCCGGCGAGCGGCCTGACGCCGGAGGAGCTCGCCGCGCAGAGCGCACGATACGCCGCCGGCGCGCGCGAGCACGCATTTGCGCTGTTCGACGCGTGGCTGGCGCACGCGCTGGCGGCCCGGTAGGCGACCGATGCGGGTGATCGTCGTCGGTGGCGGGATTCTCGGGCTGGCCACGGCGCAGCTGCTGACGCGCGCGCACGGCGATGCGCAGGTCGTCGTGCTCGAGAAGGAGAATGCCGTCGCCCAGCACCAGACCGGTCACAACAGCGGCGTCGTCCATGCCGGGCTGTACTACGCGCCGGGGTCGTTGAAGGCGACCCTGTGCCGGCGCGGGCTGGCGTTGCTGCGCGACTTCTGCGCCGCGCGCAACCTGCCCTACGAGGAGTGCGGCAAGGTCGTCGTCGCGACCGAGCAGCGCGAGCTCGAGCCGCTGCGCCGGCTGGCCGAACGCGCGGTGGCCAACGGCGTGCCCGGCCTGCGGTGGCTCGAGCAGGGGCAACTCGCCGAGGTCGAGCCCTACGCGCGCGGGATCGCGGCGCTGCACTCGCCGCAGACCGCGATCGCCGACTTCCCCGCGATCGCGCGGGCGTTGGCGGCGGAGGTGGCGGGCGCCGGCGGCGAGGTCAGGGTCGCGACCCAGGTGCGCAGCGTCGCCGGCGGCGCGCGGGCGCCGAGCGTCGAGTTGGCCGACGGCACGCGCCTGGCGGCAGATCGCGTCGTGGTCTGCGCCGGGCTGCACGCCGACCGCCTCGCGCGCGCGTCCGGCGAGCCGGCCGAGCCGCGGATCGTCCCGTTCCGCGGCGAGTACTGGCAGCTGCGCCCTGAGCGCGCGAGCCTCGTGCGCGGGCTGATCTACCCCGTCCCGGACCCGACGCTGCCGTTCCTCGGCGTGCACCTGACGCGCAAGATCGACGGCGCCGTGTGGCTGGGTCCCAACGCCGTGCTGTCGCTCGCACGCGAGGGCTACCGCCGCTCCGAGTTTGACCTGCGCGACCTCTACGACACGCTCAGCTGGCCCGGCACCGGGCGGTTGTTCGCTCGCCACTGGCGTGCCGGCGTGCACGAGGTGACCCGCTCGCTGCGCAAGCGCGTGTTCATCCGCGAGGCCCAGCGCTACGTGCCCGCGGTCGCGCCCGAGGACGCCGTGCCGGCGCCGGCCGGCATCCGCGCCCAGGCGCTGGACCGCGACGGCTCGCTGGTCGACGATTTCCGCCTCAGCGTCAGCGGCGGCGTCGTGTGGGTGCGCAACGCCCCCTCGCCGGCGGCGACGTCGTCGCTGGCGATCGCCGAGGAGCTCGTCACGCGGGCGCTCGGCTGACGCTGGCCGCCAGCACCGCGCGCGCCGCGTTGTGCCCGGGGATCCCGCTGACGCCGCCACCGCGCCGCGCGCCGGCGCCGCCCAGCCACACGTTCGCAAGCCCGGTCTCGACGCCCCAGGCGTTGAGCTCGCGCTCGTCGCCGGCAAACGGCCACGCGAGGTCGCGGTGGAAGATGTGCCCGCCGGGGAGCGCCAGCTCGCGCTCGAGCTCGACCGGCGTCAGCGCCTCCAGGCACGGCGTCCCGTCGGGCGCGCGCAACAGGCAGTCCTCGATCGGCTCCGCAAGCACCGCGTTCAGCGACGCCAGCGTCGCCGCGACCGCCCGGGGTTTGGCCCGCGCGCCGGCGAACAGGCGCGCCGGCATGTGCAGCGCGAACACCGTCAGCGTGTGCGCGCCGGCGGCGCGCAGCGGCGCCGACAGGATCGTCGGGTCGGTCAGCGAGTGGCAGTAGCACTCGCACGGGACGAGCGCCGGGAGCTGTCCGGCGGCCGCCTGCTCGTACGCGCGCTGGAGCTGCTCGTAGCCCTCGTTGACGTGAAAGGTGCCAGCGAACGCGTCGGCGGGGGAGACGTCGGGGTCGCGCAGCGCCGGCAGCCGTGCCAGCACGATGTTGAGCTTCAGCTGCGAGCCCTCCGGGGGCGGCTCCTCGTGTGGCTCGCCGAGCAGCGTTGCGAGCGTCCGCGGCGCCACGCACGCGACCACGTCGCCGGCGCGCACCCGCAGGGCGTTCGTGCAGCGCAGCTCCGCGGCGCGCCCGTCGCTGTCGATCGCCGCCACTTCGGCGCGCGTCACGACCGTCACGCCGGCGGCGCGGGCGCTCGCGGCAAGCGCATCGGTCAACGCTCCCATGCCCCCGACGGGAACGTCCCAGCGGCCGGCGTGATACAGAAAGCAACGGTTGGAGCGCAGCAGCGGGTCGCCGGCGGGCGCGAACGTGCCGATCGCGGCGTCGGTCGCGGCCACGCCGCGGAGCAGGTCGCTGTACAGCGTGCGCTCGAGCAGCTGCGCCAGTGGGCGCTCGAACAGCCCCTCCCAGGCGGCCTCGTCGTTGACGACCGCCCGCAGCTGTGCGCCGGATCGCAGCGGCTGCGTCAGCGTCGGCGCCACCCGCGCCACCACGCGCGCGAGCATCCTCTGCAGCCGCTCCCAGTCGTCAAACGCGGCCCGATCGCCGGTCACCCGGGTCATCGAGGCGCGCGTGCGCTCGCGGTCTGAGTCGATCAGCAGGCCGCCGTCGCCGTGCGGCGTGTAGGAGGAGATCCGCCGGCGCGCCAGCCGGACGCCGGGCGCGAGCGAGCGCAGCAGCTCGGGCCGGAACAGGCTGACCAGGTACGCGTAGCGCGACAGCCGCGCGCCGACGCCGGCGAACGGGGCCCCGGACACGGCCGCGCCGCCGGGCCGCTCGCCGCGCTCGAGCAGCGCCACCGAGCGCCCGGCGCGAGCCAGCAGCGTGGCGGCGACGAGCCCGTTGTGCCCGCCGCCGACGACCACGACGTCGAATCGCGGGCGTTGTGAGGGGGTGGGCACGATCCCGAGGGTAAGCAAAACTGGTCAATGCCAAGCCCATGGCCCGCGGGCGACCGGCTTGGCATTGACCAGGCCGGCACCGCGACCTGATCGGCGAGCAGGCCCCCAAGCACTCGACGGGGACGGGGCCGGGCGAAATTGAGCCGATCAGGTGCGCTGGTCCGATCGACGTGATTGGCGCTCCGTTTGAGTGAGGACCGCGTCAGCCCTTCCGCGCGGGCCGGTGTCGACGGTCGGCGCGCAGTCGGCGACGCTCGGCCAGCAGGGGTCGCAGCGTCAACGGCTGGTGCCTGGTGCGGCGTAGGACGAGGAATGCGAGCGTGCCCCACATCGCCGGGATCCACAGGGAGATCGCGTGGTAGACGATCGTCGCTGCGGCTGCCGGTGTCGCGGCGACTCCGTAGAGCACCAGAATTCCGATCATGCTGCCGTCCAGCACGCCGATGCCGCCGGGGATCGGGATCACGTTGGACAGGTATCCGATCTGGTAGGCGAGCACGATCGCGGCAAGCGGTGGGCTGTGACCGGTGGCGGCGAAGCACACCACGAGTGCGGCGATGTCACACCATAGGTAGGCGAACGCGCCAACGATCCGCCAGTCGGGTTTGAGCAGCAGGCCTCTGGTGTCGCTGACGCTCTCGGCCGTCGTCTTGAGCAGCCTCTGAATACGTCCAGGCGCTCGATCGGCGGCACCGAGCTCGGACAGACGCGGCAGCGCGAGAAAGACCGCGAGTACGGCGATCCCGACGGCCGCGGGCACGGCGCTCAGGAGCGGGTTGTGTGGGCCCGGGAGGACCCCGACGTAGAGCCCGAGCCCCACGAGGGTCAGCGTGATCACGTTCACGGCGCTCGTGATGAGGAATAGGACGGCGGAGCGCTCGGCGACCCGCGCCGGCTGGTGCCCGCGCTCGATCAGCAGCCACGCGCCGACGGCGAGGCTCCCGGCGCCGCCGAGCGAGACCGCGGCGCCGAACGCCTGCTCGGTCAACGCGACCCGACCGCCGAA
>JBEKRJ010000199.1:0-7620 GCA_049518835.1 Solirubrobacteraceae bacterium | reverse complement strand
ACATCTAGTGAAGGAGCTGACTTTGAACACAAGTCACATCAGAGCGGGGGCGCTGCTGTTGGTCGCTGCGCTGACCGCCGCCGCCTGCGGCTCGAGTAAGAGCTCGAGCACCACGTCTTCGTCGAGCGCTGCCGCCGCCACGACCGCTTCGAGCTCGAGCGGCGCCACCGGCGCGGATGCGGGCGGGACGATCAACGGCGCCGGCTCGACGCTCGCCGCGCCGATCTACGAGCAGTGGGGCTCGACGCTGAAGTCCAAGGGCCTGACGGTCAACTTCAACCCGGTCGGATCGGGCGCCGGCCAGACGCAGCTCGCGGCCGCGACGATCGACTTCGCCGGCTCAGATCCGGCGCTGAAGCCGTCGGACATCAAGGCGATGAAGGGCCCGGTGCTGCAGTTCCCGGTCGCGTTCGGCGGGATCACCGTGTCTTACAACCTGTCGGGCGTCAAGAGCGGCCTGAAGCTCGACGGACCGACGGTCGCGAACATCTTCATGGGCAAGATCAAGACCTGGAACGACGCCGCGATCAAGGCGCTGAACCCGGGCATCAGCCTGCCGAGCACGGCGATCACGGTGATCCACCGCTCGGACTCGTCGGGCACCACGCAGGGCTTCACGACCTTCCTGTCGGACACCGATCCGGCGTGGAAGGCGGCGATCGGCGACGGCAAGGACGTCAAGTGGCCGACCGGCACCGGCGGCAAGGGCAACTCCGGCGTCGCCGCCGCCGTGCATCAGACGCAGGGCGCGGTCGGCTACGTCGAGCAGGCCTACGCGCTCGAGAACGGGTTCACGTACGCGTCGGTGAAGAACTCGGCGGGCACCTACATCGCGCCGACGATCGCCAACACGTCCGACGCGGCGAACGGGATCAAGGTGCCGGCGGACCTCGGGATCAGCACGATCGACTCGCCTGATCCGAGCGCCTATCCGATCGTCTCGCAGACGTTCCTCGACGTCTACAAGGACCCGTGCAAGGACGGGGGCGCGAGCTCCTCGACTGCGGCGGCGCTGAAGAGCTTCCTCACGTACGCGTTCGGCGCCGGTCAGCAGACGCTCGGCGCGGGCTCCAACCAGCTGCCGTACGCGCCGCTGACGGCGTCGCTCGCGGCCAAGGACACCGCGCAGCTTGCGACGATGACCTGCAATGGAGCGGCAATCTCGTAGTAGGGTCGCGCGCATGCAAGCAACCGCCACCAGTGCCCCCGGCGGCCGCTCGTCACTCGAGCGGTCGCCGCTGGCGCGCTTGCCCGACCGGGCGCTGAAGTGGGGCCTGTCGGGCCTCGCCGCCGCGCTCCTGGTCCTGATCGCGTATTTCTTCATTCGCCTGATCGGCCAGTCGCACCACGTGTTCGGCGTGTACGGGCTGAGCTTCGTGTTCGGCAACGACTGGGACGTGTCGCGCAACATCTACCACGGCGCCGCGCTGGTGGTCGGAACGCTGATCACGTCGGCGATCGCGCTGGTGATCGGGGTTCCGGTCGCGGTCGCGACGGCGCTGTTCATCAACGAGCTGTGCCCGCGCCGGCTGCGCGGTCCGCTCGGGATGATCATCGACCTGCTCGCCGCGGTGCCCTCCGTCGTGTACGGGCTGTGGGGCGTGTTCGTGCTGATCCCGAAGCTGATGCCGGCCGAGAAGTGGTTCGCGAGCACGTTCTCGTTCATCCCGTTCATCGGCGGCGGCACCGTCACCGGCCCCAACTACTTCATCGCCGGGCTGATCCTGGCGATCATGATCCTGCCGATCGTGTCCGCGATCTCGCGCGAGGTGATCGCGACGGTGCCGTCCGAGCACAAGGAGGCGGCGCTCGCGCTCGGCGCGACCCGTTGGGAGATGATCCGAATCGCCGTGCTGCCGTATGCCCGGCCCGGCATCACGGGCGGCTCGATGCTCGGGCTCGGCCGCGCGCTGGGCGAGACGATCGCGGTCGTGCTCGTGATCGGCGACGCGCCGGTGATCGGCCACCACATCTTCACGCAGGGCTACTCGCTCGCGGCGGTGATCGCCAACGAGTTCCCGGAGGCGCAGGGAATCCACACCTCGGCGCTGTTCGCCGCCGGCCTGGTGCTGTTCGTGCTGACGCTGATCGTCAACATCATCGCCCGCTGGTTCGTCGCGCGCGGCGAGCACGGGCACCGCGGCAGCGGCGCCACCGGGATGATGATCGCCCCCACGGGTGACGGCGGATGAGCGCGCTCACCAGCCTGCCGCAGATCAGCGCCCGCCGGCGCCGGGTCGACAAGCTGATGCGCGGCTTGCTGCTCGTCGCCGCGTTGATCGCGCTGGTCCCGCTGGTGCTGATCATCTACTACCTGCTCCACAAGGGCCTCTCAAGCTGGAGCGGGAACTTCTTCACGACCGATCCGAACGGCAGCTTCTTCGGCAATCCGGGCGGGATCCGCAGCGCGATCCTCGGCACGCTCGAAATCGTCGCGCTCGCGACGTTGATCGCGATCCCGGTCGGAGTCGCTGTCGCCCTGTACCTGACCGAGTACGGCAAGGACTCGTGGTTTGCCAACATCGTCCGCTACTTCGTCGACGTGATGACCGGCGTGCCCTCGATCGTCTTCGGCCTGTTCATCTACATCGTGCTCGTGCTCGGCCACGTCGGCGGCAATTTCACCGCCTGGAAGGGCTCCGTCGCGCTGTCGCTGCTGATGCTCCCGATCGTCGTGCGCTCGGCCGAGGTCGTGTTGCTGCTGGTGCCGTCCAGCCTGCGCGAGGCGGCGCTGGCGCTCGGCGCGCCGCGCTGGCGCGTAATCGCGCGCGTCGTGCTCCCGACTGCTGCCTCGGGCATGGTCACGGGCTCGTTGCTGGCGATCGCCCGCGGCATGGGGGAGACGGCGCCGCTGCTGTTCACGGTCTCGACCGCCTACGGCCTGACTGGCAATCTCGGCGCGCAGATGAACACTCTGCCGGTCCAGATCTACACCGACATCACGTCTCCGCGCGCGGCGATCGTCGCCCGCGCGTGGGGCGCGGCGCTGACGCTCGTGGCGCTCGTCCTGATCCTCAACATCCTCGCCCGCGCCGTCTCTCGAAGGAGCCGCATGGGATGAACCCGCCACAAACCACCAACAAGGAACAGTCCGCCATGTCCACTTCCGGCGGGTCGTCGGAGCAGGCAGAAGCGTCGCCCGACCTGTCAGCGCTGGGTGTCCGGGAGGGACCCGGGCACACGGTCAAGGTCAAGGGCCTGCACGCCTACTATGGGCAGCAGCACGCGATCAAGGGGATCGATCTGACGTTTGCGCCCAACGAGGTGACCGCGATCATCGGCCCTTCCGGGTGTGGTAAGTCGACGATGGTCCGCTGCATCAACCGCATGCATGAGGAGATCCCCGGCGCGCGGGCCGAGGGCGCCATCACGCTCGACGACCTCGACGTGTACGCCGCGGGCGTCGACGTGACCGCCGTGCGCCGGCTGATCGGGATGGTGTTCCAGAAGCCCAACCCGTTCCCGACGATGTCGATCTTCGACAACGTCGCAGCTGGGATCCGGCTGACGGGCGAGGCGCGGGGCGCCAACCTGCGCGAGCGCGTCCACCGGGCGCTGCGCGCGGTCGGACTGTGGAACGAGGTCAAGAACCGCCTCAACGAGCCCGGGATCGGGCTGTCGGGCGGCCAGCAGCAGCGCCTGTGCATCGCCCGCACGGTCGCGGTCGAGCCCGAGGTGATCCTGATGGACGAGCCCTGCTCGGCGCTTGACCCCGTCGCGACGCTGAAGGTCGAGGAGCTGATCGACGAGCTCAAGGAGCGCTACACGATCGTGATCGTGACCCACAACATGCAGCAGGCGGGGCGGGTGGCGAACACGACCGTGTTCATGCTCGACGGCGAGGTGATCGAGTACGGGCCGACCACCGACATCTTCACCAACCCGAAGGACGACCGGACCGAGCGATACGTGACTGGGAAATTCGGCTGATGGAGGGCAGATGCGTCAACTAGGCACCGAATTCCCTGGGAAATTCGGCTGATGGAGGGCAGATGCGTCAACTAGGCACCGAATTCCCTGGGAAATTCGGCTAAACATGAAGGAAAGCCGCCACCAATTTCGAGAGACGCTGAAGGAGCTCGAGCGCCAGGCGCTCGGCGGGCTCGATCTCGTGATCGGCCAGCTCGACCGGTCGCTCGAATCGATCTCTTACCAGGACGTCGAGCTGGCCGGGATGGTCGTCGCCGACGACGACCGGATCGACGGCCGCTATCTGGAGGTCCATCAGGGCATCCTGTCGCTGCTCGCCCGTCAGGCGCCCGTTGCCGGGGACCTGCGGGTCGTCGCCGCGCTGCTGCACATCATCCGCTGCGTCGAGCGGATGGGCGACCAGTGCGTGAACATCGCCAAGCTGGTGCCGCTGTCGGGCTACGAGGCGCCGAAGGACAAGGACATCCTCGACTCGATCGAGCGGATGGGCCAGCTCGCGCGCTCACAGGTGTCCCAGGCCAAGGAGGCGTTCGCGTCGCGCAACACCGAGTTGGCTGCCGACCTGGTCCGCCAGGACGCCGAGGTCAACCGCCTCAATCGCGAGATCTTCCGGCGCGCGGTCGAGGTCGGCGACGACCAAGAGGTGCGCGAATGGGCGATGTTCATGATCCTCGTCGCGCGCTGCCTGGAGCGAATCGGCGACAACACGATCGACATCGCCGAGCAGACCGTATTCGTCGTCACCGGCCTGTTTCGCGAGTTCGCCGACGCGGCCACGCCACCCGAAGCTGCGACGACCTCCTGATCGCGCGAGCGGGCCGCAACCGAGCCCGCCAACGATTTAGGGCGCGCGGGCCCTTAGATTAGGGCCGGCCCAGCGGGACCGGCCCTATTGCACAGAGAGAGGAACCTCAGGCTAGGGCACAGAGCGACGGTTGATGTAAACGTTTGATGTCTGCTCGGCTCGGATTTGGACACCGGGCCAGCCACTAGCGCGGATGCTCGCGACAACCGGCCAGTGATCGCCGCGGCGCTTGTGCCTATCGTTGCGGTATGCGCACCCGGCCGCCTCAAATCGTCGCCTTTGGAGGCGGCGGGTTCTCGATGGAGTGGGGCAACACTCTGCTCGACGACCACGTGCTGTCGCTAACCGGCGTCGAACGCCCGCGGGTCTGCTTTCTGCCGACCGCCAGTGGCGACGCCGACCACTACGTGGTCCGCTTTTACCGAGCGTTTCCCGCCTCCACCTGCGAGCCCTCGCACATCTCGCTGTTTCGCCGCGAGACAGGGGTCGGCGATGCCCACCGCCACCTGCTCGACCAGGATCTGATCTACGTCGGCGGCGGCAGCCTCGTGTCGCTGCTGGGCACGTGGCGCGCGCACGGGATCGACGCCGCGTTGCGGGAGGCGTGGCACGCGGGCGTCGTGCTCTGCGGGGGCTCGGCGGGGTCGCTGTGCTGGTTCGCGGAGGCGGTCAGCGCGTTTCACGAGGGGCCCCCGCGCCGCTTGGGGGGCCTCGGGCTGCTGCCGTGGAGCAACGCCGTCCACTACGGCGACGAGCCCCATCGACGCGCCGCGTTTCTGGAGGCGGTCGCCGACGGAGCGCCGCCCGGCTACGGCGTCGGCGACGCGGCCGCGCTGCACTTCGTCGGCACCGAGCTGGCGGAGGTGATCTCCTCGCGGCCGGGCGCGCGGGCGATGCACGTCAGCGCCGACGGCGACGGCGGCGTGATCGAACGCGCGCTCGAGGTCCGCTACCTGGGCGCGAGCGCGGTCTGTGAGGGCGAGGCGATCGCGGCGTGAGCCGCGAGCCAGGCGTCAGCCGCGAGACGGGCGCGAGCAAGGCGTGCGGGCGCGCCTCGCAGCGCAGGGCGCCGCCGCGCCGGGTGATCCGCCAGATCATGGCGATGGGCGGCGGCGGCTTCACGATGCAGGAGCGCACGCCGGCGCTTGACAAGCTGGTGCTGGCGCTGACCGGCAAGCCGGTGCCGCGGATCTGCTTCATGCCGACCGCCAGCGGCGATCCGCGCGAGCAGGTGACGCGCTTCTACGAGTGCTTCAGCGGCTGGCCTTGCGAGCCGTCCACGCTGTCGCTGTTTCACCTCGGGCGCGACCGGATCGATCCCGTCGCGCATCTGCTCGCGCAGGATGCGATCTACGTCGGCGGCGGCTCGATGCGCAACATGCTCGCGATCTGGCGCGAGCACGGGATCGACCGCACGATGCGGACCGCATGGGAGGCCGGGATCGTGCTCGCGGGGCTCAGCGCCGGAGCGATGTGCTGGTTTGAAGGGGGCGTCAGCATGAGCGGTGGCGCCCCCGAGGTCGTCGCCGGGCTCGGGCTGCTGACCGGCAGCCTGTCGGTCCATCTCGGGGGCGAGTACGAGCGCCTGCCCGTGTATCGAGCTGCCGTCGCCAGCGGCGCCTTGGCGCCGGGGTATGCGCTCGACGACGGCGCCGCGCTGGTGTTCGCCGGCGGCCGGCTGGCGCAGTGCGTCGCCTCGCGTCGAGGCGCGCGGGCGCTGCGGGTGCGTGCCGACGGCGCCGGCGCGACCGACGAGACCGAGCTTGCGATCACGCTGCTGCCGGGAGTCGAGGACCGGCTGCGCACCCAGGCCGAGTCGCTGGCCGTGCTCGAGCTGCGCTCGCTGCGGGCCGGACGCCATCGCTGGGATTAGGGCCCGCGACGCCCAGCCACTCGTCAATTCCGCCCGCTAATTCTTGCGCGGACCCTAATCTAAGGGTCCGCGGGCCCTGACCTAACTGCGCGCGACCGCGTGACGGCGGCGGATCACCGCGATCGCGATGCTCGTCCCGACTGCAGCCGCGACGAGCGCGATCAGGACGATCGTCGTGGTCGCCGTGCCGCTCGAAGCGTCGCCGCCGGCGCGGGCGCCGGCGGCGGCGACCGGATGACCCGCGGCGCGGGCCAGCGTCGCGACCGCAGTGATCGCGGCGCTGGCGAGGTCGTCGCTCGTCTTGCCGGCCGGCTTGCGCAGCGACAGGGCGGCTGCCTTCGCGGGGGCCGCGAGCCCCTGGACGCCGAACCCGTCCCACATCACGACTAACAGCGCCTGCTTGCCCTCGAAGCTGATCTCCTGGTCGAGGAAGTCGGCGTACATCTGCGGCTTGCCGAACATGTACGGGATCACGCCGAGGTCGACGGGCGACGCGATCAGCGCCACCTTGAGCGGGAAATGCGCCCGCGCCGCCGCGGCGGCCTCGGCGTTGAGCGTCTTCTGCAGCGCTCCCGAGACCTGCGGCATGTACGGGTAGAACACGTTCTCGCCGAGCAACACGTCGCTCGCCGGGTCCCCGTCGGCGAGCGTGACCGTGGGCATCAGCAGCAGGGCAGCCACCAGCACCGCAACGAGCTTCGCGAGCCGGATTCCCATCGGCGAAAGCGTAGGCTACGTGCTAATCGGCGACGGCGTCCGGGCCTCGACGATCAGCTCCTGCAATTCGGTGGCCAGCTCCAGCTGCTCGGGGTCGCCGCCGAGGGCCTGCCAGCGAGCCGCGCCGACGGCGCGGAACGTGTCCAGGAACTGGTCGTCGTGGCGCGGATCGTGGTGGAACAGAAGCAGCCGCTGTGCCCTGACGCGGTGACCGAAGGCGAGCGCGTCCGATATCGGGCAGTGGCCCCAGCCGATATAGGGCGGCGTGTATTCGCTGTCGGCGTACTGGCAGTCG